>NZ_CAUBSM010000002.1:0-275886 GCF_958438645.1 uncultured Megamonas sp. | reverse complement strand
TTCTATATACGCTGACTATTTTGTTCGCCTAACTCATGATTAAAATCACAAGTATACGGCTCACAATAATCAACTAATAAACCTAAGGAAATAATCAATGCTCCTAAAGAAACCTTATGCAAATCTATGCCCAAAGCTTCCATGGCCACAAATACACCTAAAATAACAAGTGGTATACAACCTGCAACTACCATGCCTGTTCTAAGGCCTAAGCTCAAAAAGCTAACTGCCAAGACAATGATAATCGCTTCTCGCAGGGAACCTACGAACTCATCTATTGAATCTTTTACTACTTGTGGCTGATTAGATACTTGATTTATTTCCAATCCTGTAGGTAAATATTTTTGCACTTCTGTAATAGTTTTTTGCAAATTTTCACCTAAGGTTAAAATATTACCTCCAGCTTCCATGGAAACAGCAAGACCTATAGCTGGCTGTCCATTATAAAACATCTTTGGCTCAGCTGGTTCTGTATATCTACGCTCTACAGTAGCAATATCTGCTAATCGTAAAATCTTTCCGCCTGCATTGATTGGCATCTCTTTAAGCATATCCACATCTGCAAATTGACCACTTAGACGTAAATAAACATTATCTGATTGCGTTTCAATCATGCCAGCTGGTGTCATCTGCTGTTGTGTCTGCACTGCCTGCATGATATCTTGAGGACTAATTCCCAATTCTGAAAGTTTATCTTGTGAAGCTTCTATATATATTTTTTCTGGCTGTTCACCCACAAGTTCTACTTTACTAACACTATCTATAGTCAATAAAATACGACGAATTTTCTCTGCCTTTTCACGCATTTCTTCATAAGAATAACCATCACCTGTGATAGCATAAATTGAACCATACACATCATCAAATCTATCATTATAATACGGACCATAAACACCTTCTGGCAAATCCTTCTTGATGTCATCAACCATATTGCGGACTTCAAGCCATGTAGGTCTTATCTTATCACTATCTATATCATCTCGTAGATTTACATAAATAACAGCTTCACCTGAACGTGAAAAGCTCTTTACATAATCAAGTCCTGGTGTATCTTGTAATTTTTTCTCAATCTTATCTGTAACTTGTTCTTCCATTTGTGAAGCTGTCGCACCTGGCCAAGCCACAGATACTACCATTTCTCTAATGGTAAAAGAAGGATCTTCCATTCTTCCTAGTTTCTGATAAGAGAAAATTCCTGCTAAAAAAATTACAACAATGAAATACCAGACTAAATTTTTATTTTTTAATGATACCTCTGTCAAATTTCTCATAACGTATCACCATCCGCTAATTTCACCGGTTGCCCTTCATATAGTTTATGCACACCTGCCGTTACTACTACATCGCCTTTATTAAGACCAGTAACTACTACATCATTTTTTCCCAAAGATACTACTTGTATATCTTTCAATTCAACATTTGAATCTCCGTTTACCACCCAAACTTGTGGTTTATTTTCTACTTGATATAAAGCAGTCAAAGGTAAAATAATATTTGTATTTCCTGTATTAGCATTTTCAAATATTACATTAGCTGTCATACCTAATTGAATATCCTGTGGTGGATTTATTAAACTTATCCTAACCTTATAAGTCTTAGCTACAGCGTCAGCTATTGGTGAAATTTCTCTAACTACACCTTGAACAGTAGTATCTTTTAATGCCCAAAAATCAACAATAGCATTTTGACCTATACTAATATCTTGAATTTTATTTTCAGGAATAGATATTTCAATTTCTCTTTCTCCATCCTGAATAAGCACAGCCACAGTCTGACCAGCACTGACAACTTGACCTACTTCTCCATTTACACTAGAAATAACACCATTTGCATCTGCGACTAATTGTGTATAACCCAAGGAATTATATCCTTGTGTAGCTTGAGCTACTGCCTGATTATACGCTGATAAAGCACTATCATACGCATTTTGATATTGATCTAAGGATTGAGCACTGACTGCATTAGCTGCATATAATTGCTCATATCTAGCAAGATTTGATTGTGCTAAATTCAATTGTGATTTAGCAGCTTCTACTTGAGCATCATAAGCATTTACACTTTGCCTAATATCTTTGTCATCAATTACCATTAAGACATCTCCTGCTGATACTCTATCTCCTAGATTTATATTTCTAGATAATATTTTTCCACTAACTTGAAAAGCCAAATTAGTTTCATAGCGACCTTTAACTACACCTGCATAATTATCTTCATTACTACTTGCACCATAATCAATTGTCTGTGTTTTTACATAAACAGTGTTATCCACAACTTGTTCATTTTTTCCACAACCTGTGCATAAATATAAAGATAATAACAAACATAGCACAAAAAATATTTTCTTCATCATAAATCCCTCCTTCTGTATTCATTTCTATTTTATTCATCACTTATATAATATCAGAAAAATCCTAATATAATAACAAATTTTATCATCTCATCTCACGAATGAATAAATTCATTCATTTAAATATTACTACAAATAAACTATACCGTCAAATAAAAAAAACTAAGTGTTGATATAATATAACACCTAGTTTTTTACATCTATATCTATAAAATGTTTTCCCAACCTTCACCTAGTAATTCAGGTTCTTTTATATTTAAAATCAATACTAAATTTGTCTTTAAATACTCTAAAAAAGACTTAATATAATCCTTTATATTTTGCTTAGGCATTTCTTCATGAAAAGTATGCACCAAACCAAAAATAAAAATCTTAGTCGTTCTTTCTATATCATGACAATTAAATATCTTTTCTTCATTACCTTGCTTAATTATCGGTATGATCACTTCTATAATCTGTCTGGAAATACTATCTAATCTATCCGCACGTAAGGCACTTACTTCACTATTAGCTTCAAATTCACCATGTTTGATAATATATTGAAACAATCTCTTTATTGTAATATTAAATTTATCAATCGCTTTCATATTATCAGGAAAAGGCTGTCTTATCTGCTGTAAAACCTGCTGTGCATAAAATTCAGCAGTTGCCGTAAAAATTTCTGTTTTAGATTTAAAATAACGATAACATAATCCTTGGGATATATTTAAATATTTAGCAATATCTTGTATCGTTGTATGTTCATAGCCCTTTTGGGAAAATAAATGTAATGCTGCTTCTATAATTTCTTGTTTTCTCTCTTCCGGTTCCTTGATAATTCTTATACGAGAGTTACTCATTATCTCCACCTTTACCTTTCTTTATATAAATTGAATTAATTCATTATTTATCATTTCTATTTATTTTGTCAATAAAAAAACCCCTGATAACTTATACTCGTTATCAGGGGCAGGTATATTACTATATATTTTATAAATCAAGCATAATACATACTTGCATTTATAGCATTGATAATTTCTTGTTCTGTCTTCGCTTTTTTCGAAGCTTTTAACTGTGCAGGTGTCATTGGTTGAACATATTTAGAGAAATGATTTCTGATAAATCTTGTATCAATATCACCTGTACAGAAATATTCATTCTTCAAAATACGTTGATGAAGTGGAATAGTTGTTTTGATACCACGAACTTGGAATTCATTTAATGCACGACGCATGATTTTAATAGCATCACCACGTGTACGACCATGTACAATAATTTTAGCAATTAAAGAATCATAATATGGTGAGATTGAAAGACCAGCACAAACGCCACTATCTACACGAACGCGAGGACCACCTGGTTCTAAGAAGAAATCAACTTTACCTGGAGATGGCATGAAGTTATTATCTGGATCTTCTGCGTTGATACGACATTCTATAGCATGACCTGTAAATTTAACATCTTCTTGTTGCAATTCTAAAGCTTCACCAGCTGCAATACGGATTTGTGTACGCACAAGATCAATACCTGTAACAGCTTCTGTTATGCCATGTTCAACTTGAACACGTGGATTTATTTCCATGAAATTAAATTGATTTGTTTTCAAATCAAGTAAAAATTCTACTGTACCGATATTATTATAGTGAACACTTTTAGCTGCTTTAATAGCTAATGCACCAACTTCCGCACGACGGTCAGGAGTCAATGCTATAGAAGGTGATTCTTCCAATAATTTTTGATTACGACGTTGAAGAGAACATTCACGTTCACCTAAATGAATAACATGACCATAATTATCAGCCACAATCTGTACTTCAATATGACGAGAATGTTCAATATAATGTTCAAAATAATATTTTACTTTATGAATGTCTATGATATTCAAGATATTTTTCAAATCTTCTTCGTTGTTGGCAATGAGCATACCTTTACCACCACCACCAGCAACAGGTTTTAAAATAATAGGATATCCAACATCTCTTGCTTTTTCAATAGCATCTTCATTACTTTCAAGCGGTGTACTACCTTTTGACATTGGAATTCCTGATGGCACCATAGCCGCTCTAGCTATATCTTTATCGCCTACTTTACGGATAGTATCTGCCCATGGTCCAATCCAAGTCATACCAGCTTTTGTTACCATTTCAGCAAAATCCGCATCTTCTGATAAGAAACCATAACCTGGATGAACAGCATCAGCTTCAGTTCTTTCAGCAGCTTCCATCAAAGCATCTTTATTCAAGTAACTTTCACTAGCATCAGCTGGTCCAATATTATAACTATAATCTGCTAATCTTACATGCATTGCATCTACATCTTCATCAGAGTATACAGCTACAGTTTCTATTCCCATTTCTTGACAAGCACGTATAATACGTACTGCTATTTCACCACGATTAGCAATTAAGACTCTTTTAAACATCTATTATGACCTCCTATAAGCCAATCTTATCAATTCATTGGTTATTTTTATACAATTACTATTATAAAAGAGCCTTATTCAGTAAATTTTAAAATGTTATAGCAATCGGCTCATCTTTAATAAAATCTATAACTTTTAGTTATTAATTTTATACTCAAATTACATAACTAGAATTATTATATCATAATAAAACAAAATATCAACGAAAAAATATATGTATATATGTATACAATATTTTTAATCAAAAGTATTTATTGACAGGCTCTACAAGATATTCCAAAATAAAATTATATTATAAAGAAAGAAGGCATTTTTTATGATTGATATTTTAGATGCACACACTCATACGATTGCTAGTGGACATGCATATAGCACACTTCAAGAAATGATCGACAGTGCCAAAGCCAAAGGTTTAAAATTACTTGGTATTACAGAACATACAACTAATATGCCTGGAACTTGTTCAGAAATTTATTTTTATAATTTCAAAGTTATACCTAGACAACAAGATGATTTATTAATTCGTATGGGTGCTGAAATTAACATTATAGATTATAAAGGTACAATGGACTTATCTGAAAAAGGCTTTAGTAAAATAGATTATGGTATTGCTAGTTTGCATGATATTTGCATCAAACCTGGCAATCAAGAAGAAAATACATTCACTATTATAGAAGCCATGAAACATCCTAAAATAAAAATTATCGGTCATCCAGATAACGGTTATTATCCTGTAGATTATGAAAAATTAGCTCTTGCTGCAAAAGAATATAATGTTCTTTTAGAATTAAATAATAGTTCCGTAAGTCCTAAAGGTGAACGACTAAATTCCCGTGAAAATATGAAATTAATGTTAAAGTATTGTGCACAATACGAGACTAATTTAATTATCGACAGTGATGCCCATATTGCTAATGATGTTGGTAATCATGAATACGTACATCAAATCTTAGCAGAAATGAATTTTCCATCCACATTAATTGTGAATACATCTGTGGATAAATTTAAAAAATTTATTGATTAATCACAATTAAAAGATAAAAATAGATGTTTATCCACAAGATAGTGTATATATTTGTGGATAAACTAAAAAATGTGTATATCTTTATCAAAGATATACACATTTTTTTATTTTCTCTTTTTATTATTGTCCCAAAAAGCCATATCAAAACGCAATTTATTTAACGTATCTTTTATTATACATTCATTTAATTTATCTGGAGAAATTGATTTATACAGCATTACTAATTTCATAGCTTCTATACTTTTAAAATCATCTGGGGATAATTTACTCGCTATTGTTTGAACTAATTTTTCACGCTGTTTTTTCACCATATCCATAGTACAATCCACATATTGTGATATATCTTGATATGTTGCCCATGGCATTTCTTCAAATATTTCAATAATAGCTTCTTCTTTTTCTTCTTTTATTTCACGCAAACAATTAAAACAAATTGGTTTTTCTTTAGGTGTCAATCTTCCACATTTTGTGCAATTTATCCACCCATAATTTTTTTTCAATTTTATTAACTGCAGATTTTTTAAATATACATTTTTTATTTTTTGTTTTAAATCCTCATCTTGTATATATTTTACCTTTTGTTCTGCTAATATTAATTCTTCATCAGTTATAGGTACTCTTTTTACATATTTTCCCAAATCAACTTTTCGTTCTAAAATTGCTGAATAATTTTCATTTTTTTTCTTTTTTAATCTCGTAAATTGTATATCTTTTACAAATTTATATCCTAAAAATTCATTTATTTTTTCAATAATTTCCATCTTTAAATATTGAAAATTATTTGCCCATACTGATGAATTTGCATAAACATATAATACACCAAATTTTATTTCTTGAGGAATTATATGTTTTCCAATTTCTTTTCCTACTATATCCCCCCAAGTATAAAAAATTTGGTTTTTTTTATATTCATTTAATAAACCTAGATTTTTCATAGTCTTAGGAATTATAGTATTTCCTGTTTCGAATAAATTATTTGAATATGCTCGTTTCATACTATTAATTCATATAATAAATATTATATGCCTTTCTCATTTATTCACTAACAATTCCTTTATCCACTTTGAAAAACTTATTTTTAGGGTGGATATTAAATAAACTTTTATCCGTTGCTGTAATCAATGTTTGCACATTATTATCCTGCAATATAGATAATAATTTTTCTCTTCTATTTGTATCCAATTCACTCATCACATCATCTAATAATAATACAGGATATTCTCCTGTTTCAGATTTTAAAAATTCTAGCTCTGCTAGCTTCAAGGATAAAATTGCACTGCGTTGCTGACCTTGAGAACCAAATGATTTTAATGAAATACTATTTATACTAAAATCAATATCATCTCTGTGTGGTCCGACACTAGTACTCCCCCTATATACATCATTATCCCGATGTTTTTTTAATATATTTTTATAAAAACTAAATAAATCATCAAAATTATTTAATACTCCATTACCTTTATTATAAATATTATATTTTATATTTAATATCTCTGTATCTTGAGATATCTGATAATGTGTTTTTTGGGCTAATTTTGATAAATCATTTATCCCCCTAATTCTCTTATCAACAATAAAAGAAGCTTTTTTTGCTATCTGTTCATCCCATGTATCTAACATAGTTATTAAATTTTTATTTTCACGAATTTTTTTTAATAAATTATTTCGTTGTAATAATAATCTATTATATTGCACTAATTCATTGTAATAGATTTTACTTATCTGGGATAATTCTATATCAATAAATCTTCTTCGCATAAGGGGTGAACCTTTTATAAGCATTAAATCTTCTGGAGAAAACAATATCATCGTTAATAATCCTGGTAAATCCTTTTGTTTAATAATTTCTCCATTAAAATTTAATTCTTTTCTAGTATTTTTTTTTATTTTTATCTTTAATATAGAATTAATATCCATTTTGGAAAATTTAATATTTATATTAGCTTCATTTTTTCCCCATAATATTAAATCCCCCTCAGTGCGAGTTCGATGTGATATACCTAAAGAAGAAAAATGTATAGCTTCAATAATATTTGTTTTTCCCTGTGCATTAAATCCTGTAAAAATATTTATATTAGGGGATAATTTTAAATTCAAATCTATATAATTTCTATAATTATATAATGTTAATAATTCTATTTTCATGATTATTACATTGTTTTTGTGCGTACAGGAGTGACAACATAAACAAAGTTTTTATTATCTTCTTGTGTGATAGAAGCTGTTGTTAATGGCTGATTAAAAGAAAATACAAAGTTCTCAGCATCAATGGCTTTTAATACATCGATAATATATTTTGCATTAAAGGAAATATTTATACCAGGTCCTTCAATATCTACATTTATTGTTTCTTCTGCTTTACCAATATTAGGATTATCAGAAGAGATTCTTACAATATTATCCACAAATTCAAAATGAATAATATTATAATCCCCCGAACGTGATATTAAAGATACACGATCTAGTGCAGATTGGAATTCATTTTTATTTATATTTACATGTGTTTTAAATTCTTTAGGAATAACGCGATTATAATCTGGAAATTGTCCTTCGATTAGACGTGAAATTACATATATATTTTCATAAGAGAAACTGATTTTATTATGTGTACAAGAAATTTGGATATCTGTAGGAATTTCAGAATTAAATATGTGTACAAATTCATTTAATATTTTTGCGGGAATAATTATTTTTATATTATTATCTGAAATATAATTTATATTTTCTTTTATTAAAGCAAGTCTGTGCATATTTGTTGCAGCCATTACGATATTTTCATCTGTTATATCCATTAAACAGCCTGTAAATACTGGTCTTGATTCATCTGTTGCACAAGCAAAGGATGTTTTTTTGATAAAATTTAAGAATATATCATTTTTTAAATTAAAATTAATTTGTCCTTTTAATGGTTCAATAATAGGAAATTCATTTTCTTGCATATTTAATAAATTAAATTGTGCTGAATTTGAACGAATATTTACAGTATTATCGCTCTCGTTATTTTTTATTTCTACATATTCACCAGGTAATGTACGAATAACTTCGTATAAATATTTTCCTGGTAATACAATGGTACCTTCTATTTCTATTATTCCTTTTATTTTGCAGATAATGCTGATTTCATAATCAGTACCTTGTAATTCAATAAAGTCTTGATGAGCTTTAATATATATACCAGATAATATTGGCATTTGTGGTCTACTAGGTACAGCTTTTAAAACTGTTTGAATTGCTTGTACTAATTCTTTTTTTTCACAGGTGATTTTCATGAGTTATCCACTCCTATGTTAGTATTCTATTATTATTATATATATATTATATATTAGTAGTATTAGTAGTAGGTATCTGTGGATATGTTGATAAGTGGCTTGAAAGCTTATGGCATATGGCTTTAAGCCTGTTGATATCTTGTGGATATTTTGTGACTAATTATCCACATATCCACATCTTTGTGTGTATTTCTTAGTTATGCACAGTTTATACACAAGTTATCAACATAATTATCCACAACTCTTGTTAATAAGTTTTACTTTGTGATTAAAGCTTTGATTTCATCGATAATACTTGCTGTCTTAGGATTATCGTTATATTGTTTTTTTATTTTGTCATGAGCATGCATAACAGTAGTATGGTCTCTGCCACCAAAGTTACCGCCTATTTTAGGAAGTGAGGCATCAGTCATTTCTCTAGCTAAATACATGGCTATTTGACGAGGAAAAGCGATACTGCGATTGCGTTTTTTTCCATTTAAGTCAGCTAAGGTTAATTTAAAATATTTAGCGACTGTTTCTTGAATTAATGATATGTTGATAACTTTATCCACTTGTTTTGTTTTTGTTTCGTGTTTTGTTATCGTATTTTTTAAAACATCAATAGCTAATTCGTTAGTTACAGGATAATGTTTGAATGAGGCATAAGCGACTACTCTTGTTAATGCACCTTCTAATTCACGAACATTATTATCAATATGGCTAGCGATATATGTCATAACATCTAGAGGAACATCTAAATTATCCATTAATGTTTTTTTCTTTAAAATGGCAATTCTTGTTTCTAAATCTGGTGCCTGTACATCTGCAAGTAATCCACCTTCAAATCTAGAGCATAGTCTATCTTCAAGGGGTTTGATTTCTTTAGGGGGACGGTCACTAGACAAGATAATTTGTTTGTTAGCATCTTTTAAAGCGTTAAATGTGTGGAAAAATTCCTCTTGTATACGTTCTTTATTTGCTAAGAATTGAACATCATCGACAAGTAATACATCTATGTTGCGATATTTTTGACGAAAAGCAGCAGATGTGCCATCTTTTATGGAATTAATTAATTCATTTGTGAATTTTTCACTAGTTGTGTATAAAACTCTTTTTTGGGGATGCTTTTGCAAAATCTTATGACCTATTGCATGCATTAAATGTGTTTTTCCTAGACCTACACCGCCATACATAAAAAATGGATTGTAATCTTTGGCTGGATTTTCAGCAATAGCAAGTGCTGCAGCATGAGCAAAACTATTAGAGTTACCGATGACAAAACTTTCAAAAGTATATTTTGGATTTAGTGAGGATTTATCTCCGGGATTTATAGGAAGAGGTGTCTCTGTCATTTCACTAGGTGGTTGCATTGCTTCAGTTAGTGTTGGTTGAAATAAATCGTTTGATTGTGCTAAATTAGTTGCTTTTTTTTTCGTTCTAACGCGTGTATTGCGTTTTTTTAATTGTTGTTGTTTTAATTCATCTGGATAGATGGTTTCTGCATTTTTAGAGCTTTCAAGATTAGTTATAGATATTTCTAAATGTGCTTTAGTTATTTCATAACAAGAATCTGTTAAAAAAGGTAGATAGTATTTTTCTACCCAATTTTTTGTGAAGACATTAGGAGCACCTAGTTCTAGTATTTCTGTAGTGAGCTTGATAGGTTTTAGTGGTTTTAACCAATTGTTGCAAACTCTAGTAGATAACGAATTTTCTAGATTTTTTAATATTTCTTCCCAAGTTGTTTGTAATTGAATATCCGTCATGGAGGCAAATCCTTTCTTAAAATTTTTTATAAAATTATCCACAGAATTTATCAAAACCTGTGGATAAGTGCATAAATATATTATCAAAATGAGTATAAGATATCAACAAGTATTTTGAAATCTGTTGACACAAAAACAGCAGTAGTCTATAATTCTAATAGCTATAATTTGAACTATTATGGTGTTTTTTAAGGAGGTGTGAAAATTGAAACAGACATTTCAGCCAAATACTCATTGGAAAAAGAAAACTCATGGTTTCCGTCAACGTATGAAAACTAAAGGTGGTCGCCTTGTTTTAAAAAGAAGACGTGCTAGAGGAAGACATAAGTTATCCGCATAATAATAGGTCACTACGGTGGCCTCTTTTTCCTTTTGTCATAAGTAGAGATGGTGAGATTTATTTTGCCATCTCTACAATTGGGAATAATAGTATCAGTTTAATTTTGTATTTTGCTTAAAAAATTGTGAGCATAAACTTCAGATTAACTTCCTAAGTGAGGGTAATATGAAATATACTTTACAAAAGAAAATCATTGTTAAAGAAAATAGTGATTTTCAAAAAATTTATCGTTATGGCCGTTCTTTAGCAAATAAGAATATGGTTATATATTATTGTAAAGCATTTCATCCGTCTTATAGAGTGGCTTTTGCTGCTGGTAAGAAACTCGGAAATGCTGTTACTAGAAATCGTGTTAAACGATTACTCAGACAAGTATATAGATTACATCGTCATGAAATAAAAGATGATTATTGTCTCTTACTTGTAGGCAGAGCGGCAGCTGTAGATTTGAAGTCTACAGCTTTAGAGAAATCATTTTATTCACTATGTAAGCGTGCTAACATTTTGAAAAAAGAGGTTGAGAAAAAGTGAAGCGGATTTTCATTGGCTTAATTTTGTTTTATCGAAATTTTATATCTCCATTGAAACCGCCTTGCTGTCGCTATATTCCGACTTGTTCAGAATATGCCTTGATTGCGGTAGAAAAATATGGTGTCATTCACGGAGGCTGGATGGCAATAAAACGAATATTGCGATGCCATCCTTTTCATAAAGGTGGATATGACCCTGTAAAATAGATTTGATGTAGATTAATAGATTATTCATTGGTAATTTTAATTTTTACTTATAGGATGTGATGACTTGGATTTTATTTCTTCTATTTTTAATCCACTTGTACAATTATTAGAATTCATATTAGGTTTATTCCATGATTGCTTAAGTACAGTAGGTTTAGAATCTTATGGTGTGGCAATTATAGTATTGACTGCTATTATAAAAATGATTTTTTATCCTTTAACAGTAAAACAGGTAAAATCCATGAAGGCAATGCAGGAATTGCAGCCTAAGATGAAAAAACTTCAAGAAAAGTTTAAAAATGATCCAAAACGATTGCAACAGGAAATGGGTATGCTTTATAAAAATGCTGGGGTAAATCCTTTAGCAGGTTGTTTGCCATTATTAGTGCAAATGCCTTTTTTAATGGCTATGTTTTATGCATTACAAAGAATAGATTATGGTGGAGATCCAACATTTTTATGGATTATGAATCTATCTAATCCGGATCCATACTACATTTTGCCTGTTTTATCAGCAATAAGTACTTTTGTAGTACAAAAACAAACATCTTCAGCTTCTAGTTCTCCACAGATGCAAATGCAGATGAAGATTATGTCTGTAGTGATGCCTTTATTTATCGGATGGATCAGTTGTAATTTTGCGGCTGGTTTGGTTATTTATTGGATTGTCAATAATATTATGCAGATATTGCAGCAGTGGTGGATGTATAGACATGAAGATACTTCTGCAAAAAAGGGGTCATAATATATGGCAAGAGTTATTGAAGTAACTGGTAAAGATATTGAGGAAGCAAAGAAATTGGCATTGAGTCAATTGAATTTACCTCAAGAGCGTGTTATTTTTGAAGTATTGGAAGAACCTTCAAAAGGCTTTTTTGGTTTAATCGGTGCTAGAGAAGCAAAGATTAGAGCTACTGAAAAAGAATTAACACCACTAGAAAAAGGTCAAGAATTTTTAAAGAAGATTTTTAAATCCATGCACAAAGATATCAAGATTGAATGCGTAGAAGAAGATATAAATTATAAATTCAATCTTATCGGTGATGATTTAGGTGTATTGATAGGTAAACATGGTCAAACACTTGACTCATTGCAATATCTAACAAATATGGCTGCTAATAAAAATGTTACAGGTGCAAGAGTTCGCATTGTTTTAGATGTGGAAAATTATCGTAAACGTCGCGAAGAAACACTTTGTCAATTGGCAGAAAGATTAGCGAATAAAGCTAGAAAATATCGCACTAAAGTAGTTTTAGAGCCAATGAATCGCCATGAAAGAAAAATAATTCATATGGCACTTCAAGATTATGCTGATATCATAACTTATAGTGATGGTGTTGAACCTCATCGTAAAATTGTCGTGGATATTAAGCATAACAAAAATGAAGATTTAGTAATTTAATAGTGAAAATAAAGCTGTGAAAGGGCTGTTTCCAATTGTTTATATTATTTGGGGCAGTCCTTTTGTGTCTAATTGGGGGATTTTTAATGAAAAATTTTGGGGAAAATGACACTATCGTAGCAATTTCTACACCACCGGGAGAAGGCGGAATTGGTATTGTTCGTATTAGTGGTGAAAATGCTGGCGTTGTTGCTAGTAAGTTATTTAAATGTGCTAAAAAGGATTTGACTGTAGAAAATTTTGAAAGTCACAAAGTAGTATATGGCAAAGTCGTAGATGAAAATAGCAATGTCATCGATGAGGCTTTATGTATAGCAATGTGGGCACCAAATTCTTATACGAAAGAAAATGTGGTGGAAATTCAAAGTCATGGCGGAGCTTTAGTTGTACGTCGTATTTTGGAATTAGCATTGCAAAATGGTGCTAGAATGGCAGAACCGGGAGAATTTACAAAACGAGCTTTTTTAAATGGTAGATTGGATTTATCACAAGCTCAATCAGTAATGGATATCATAAAAGCGAGAACAGATGCTTCGCTTCGCATGGCAGCAGGTCATCTTCAAGGTAAATTTTCTGATGAAATCAAAGCAATGCGTCATGATATTTTAGAAGTTATTGCTCATTTAGAAGCTTCCATAGATTTTCCAGAAGATGATATTGAAGCAGTAGCCAAAGATGAGGCTAGTGCAAAAGTAACGAATATAAAAAATCGCATAGAAGAGATGTTATCTACGTTTAATACTGGTAGAATATTGCGTGATGGTTTAGTAACAGCTATCATTGGTAAGCCAAATGTAGGTAAATCCAGCCTTTTAAATACGCTTTTGCGTGAAGATAGAGCGATTGTAACAGATATTCCAGGGACTACAAGAGATAGTTTAGAAGAGTATGCAAATATCGGTGGAGTTCCTTTAAAGATTATAGATACAGCTGGTATTCGTGAAACAGAAGATAAAGTAGAACAAATTGGTGTAGAAAAATCCATGTCTTATGTGCAAAAGGCAGACTTAATTTTAGCCTTATTTGATACATCTTCTGATTTAACAAAAGAAGATGAAGAAATCATTAATTTATTACAAGGTAAAGAAGGCATAGTTTTACTTACTAAAAATGATTTGTCTTGTGTATTAGATATAGAAGATTTGAAACAGCGTTTGCAGGGCAATTTTAAATATATGCAGATATCTACATTCAACAATGATGGTATAAAAGAATTAGAGCAAGAGATTGTAAATCGCGTGTATAGTGGTACAGTAAAACAAGCTGAAGGCATTTTTGTAAATAATGTGCGTCAGGCTAATGCATTAAAAGAAGCACAAAAATATTTAGAGGATTGTCTAAATACTATTGAAATGGATATGGCAGAAGATTTTATTGTCATAGATATTCGCTCTGCTTGGGAAAAATTGGGAGAAATAACAGGCGATACAGTAGATGAAGATATTATTGACCAGATATTTAGTCAATTTTGCATAGGTAAATAAAACGATATAGTTTGAAATAGGAGGAATTTTTTTGTTTATTGCAGGCAATTATGATGTAATTATTATTGGTGCAGGTCATGCTGGCGTAGAAGCAGCTCTTGCCAGTGCTCGTATGGGTTGTAATACTTTACTTACAACTTTGAATATGGATAATATAGCAATGATGCCATGTAATCCATCTGTAGGTGGCCCAGCTAAAGGTCATTTAGTCCGTGAAATTGATGCTTTAGGCGGAGAAATGGGTGTAAATGCTGATAAAACTTGTATTCAATATCGTATGCTCAATACTGGTAAAGGCCCTGCTGTACAGGCTTTGAGAGCACAAGCAGATAAAAAATTATATCAAAATACAATGAAGCATACTTGTGAATTGCAAGAAAATCTCGATGTAAAACAATTATTGATAGATGAAATCTTATTTGAAGATAATAAGGTAACAGGTGTGGTAGTAGAAACTGGTGAAGTTTATACTTGTAAGGCTGTAGTGCTTGCTTCTGGAACATATTTAAAAGGACGTATTATCATTGGTGAAAATACATATGATGGAGGTCCAAATGGTCAAAGAGCAGCTATAAAATTATCTTCATGCTTATTAAAAGCTGGTGTTGAACTCATGCGTTTTAAAACAGGTACACCAGCTCGTGTAGACCGTCGTTCTTTAGATTTTTCCAAAATGATAATTCAACCTGGTGATGATGAAGTTCATAATTTTTCTTTTATGAGCGATGTAAAAACTCGTGAACAAGTTCCTTGTTGGCTAACTTATACAAATGAACAGACTCATAAAATCATCAGAGACAATATTGAACGTGCACCGATGGCAAATGGTATTATCACTGGTGTAGGCCCTAGATATTGCCCATCTATTGAAACAAAAATTGTGCGTTTCCCAGATAAAGAACGTCATCAATTATTTATTGAACCGGAAGGTTTAGATACTGAAGAAATGTATGTACAAGGTATGTCTACAAGTATGCCTATTGATGTACAGATGGAATTTTTACGCACTATTCCAGGCTTGGAAAATGTGAGAATTATGCGTCCTGGTTATGCTATCGAATATGATTGCATCAATCCATTACAATTAAAACCTTCTTTGGAATTTAAGAAAATAAGCGGTTTCTTCTCAGCTGGGCAGACAAATGGTACATCTGGATATGAAGAAGCAGCTTCACAAGGTCTTATTGCTGGTATCAATGCCGCTTTGAAAATTCAAGGAAAAGAACCTTTGATTTTAAAACGTTCTGATGGATATATTGGCGTTTTAATTGATGATTTAGTAACTAAAGGTACTAATGAACCATATCGTGTAATGACTTCTCGTGCAGAATATCGTTTGCTTTTACGTCAAGACAATGCTGATTTACGTTTAACAGAAAAAGGCCGTCAGGTTGGTTTAGTGTCTGATGAACGTTATGCTCGCTTTGTAAAACGTCGCGATAGCATTAAAAATACCATTGAATTATTGAGTGAGATTCGCATTCATCCAAATAAAGAAACTCTAGCGAAGATGCAGGAATTTGAATTAGGCTCTATTCACAATACTGTTACAGCGGCGGATTTATTAAAACGTAAAGAAATCAGCTATGATGATTTAAAACATATCGTAGAGCTTCCAGAAATAAGTGAAGATGTGAAAAAACAAGTAGAAATTACTTTGGTATATGAAGGTTATATCAAAAAACAATTAGAACAAGTTGAACGCATGGAAAAACTTGAAGAAAAATTATTACCAGAAGATATAAATTATGATGAAGTATCTAGCCTTCGCGATGAAGCTAGAGAAAAATTAAACGCAATAAGACCAATTTCCATAGGTCAAGCAAGTCGTATATCTGGTGTATCTCCAGCAGATATTTCTGTATTACTTGTTTATCTAGAGCAGTATCGTCGACAGGAGGAAAATGCATGAGCTTTGTAAATGATCTAAGTGAGGTAGCTAAAGAATATGGTTTAGAACTCACTAGCGACCAAATAAACGCTTTTAACAGATATTATGAGTTACTTATCGAATGGAATGAAAAAATCAATTTAACAGCGATTACAGAGCCTAGAGAAGTAGCTATAAAACATATCGTAGATTCACTTAGTTGTTATCAAAAAGAATTATTTACAGGACAGGTAAGTCTTATTGACGTTGGGACAGGAGCAGGCTTTCCAGGACTTCCATTAAAGATATTTTGTCCAGAATTAAAATTGACGTTACTTGATTCTTTGAATAAACGTGTGAAATTTTTACAACTTGTAGTTGATGAATTGGGCTTAAAAGATGTAGAAGTAATCCATGCACGTAGTGAAGAAGCAGCAAGAAATAAAAAATATCGTGAAAAATTTGATTTAGCAACAGCAAGAGCAGTAGCTAGATTACCTATCATTTGTGAATATTGTCTGCCTTTTGTAAAACAAGGTGGTACTTTTATCGCTTTAAAAGGTCGTCAATATGAAGAAGAAATACAAGAAGCACAAAAAGCATTTTCTGTATTAGGTGGGAAATTGGTTAAATCTATGCCTGTAAAACTCCCTGAATTGGAAGATAAAAGAGCTGTTGTCTATATCAAAAAAGAAAAAGCAACACCTAAAGTATATCCGCGTAAAGCAGGTACGCCAGAGCGAAATCCAATTGTTTAAAATATAGATAAACTGGAAAATAAAAAAAGATAGTACATTTGTACTATCTTTTTATTTTGCTAAATCAACTTTAAATTTTAAACAATAAGCAATGATGAAAGCAATAATGGCAGCAATTACATCACTTAAAATATACAATAGAAAGCCATCGCCATAAAATACAGGAAGAGAAGCTAGACTAGGAAAGGCAAAAGCAATAGCTTTAGCGCCTGAATAACCAGCGATAGCACCACCAATACCACCACCGATGCATACGGCTATCATAGGCTTTTTGCGAGGTAAATTTACACCAAACATAATTGGTTCAGTGATACCAAATAATGCTGATAAAATAGAAGATGCGCAAATAGATTTAAATTTCGTATCTTTACTTTTTAAGAATACAGCAAGTCCTGCACCAGCTTGAGCAAATACAGCAGGTCCCATTAAGGCTAAAACTGTATCTGAACCCAATACAGCAATATTATTCATACCGATTAAAATAAAACTCCAGTGGAAACCAAAGATTACCATTGGTTGAATGACTGTGCCTAATAACGCTCCTGAAATAATTGGGGAAAAATTATAGATATATTCATAGATATTAGCGAGAAAATCACCTATAACCATACCAATAGGGCCAAATAAGAATAATGTTACAAATCCTACAAAGATAATACACAAAAGAGGTGTCAAAAACCCTTTTACCATATCAGGGAAAATTTTATTTAAAAATTTTTCAACAAAAGTTAATAATGCTGAAGCTAAAATAATAGGGATAACACTAGAATGGTATGTAACACCTTTTAAAGGAATATGGAAGAATTCTACAGTTTGACTAGATTCTAAGATATGATTTAGTGAAGGATAAAGGAAAATACCTGCAATAACGACAGCAGTAAAGGGATTAGCACCAAATTTTTTAGCTGATGTATAGGCTAATAACATGGGTAAAAAGTAAAATAAACTGTCAGCCATGGCATTTAAAACAAGGTAATTATCACTTTCTTTAATTAGTACATCTGTGGCGATTAATACAGCAATAATACCTTTTAAGATACCAGCGGCACTTAGTAAACTGACAATGGGTAAAAATATACCAGCGATACCATCAATTATAGTATTAATCATTGATTTTTGGTGTTGAGAAGAAGTGTTCATACAGATAAAAATAGTCCTTTCGATGAATTTATTATGTACATATATCTTATATAAATACACACATAGCTAATAATTATACTTAGTGTTAACAATATTGTCAATTTGTGAGTTAAATTAAAGAAAATATGTGTATTTTTAGATAATGAATTTATAGAGATTGAAGAAATTTTAAAATCAAAAAAACTGCACTTTAAGTGCAGTTTTTTATTTAATATAGTTAAAAATTAATATTATCACTATCTTTGTAAGAGCCACCACAAGTAGTTATATTATCAATAGCACACATATCTTCATTACACAGACACAACCCATCATTTGGCCACTAAAGGATATAGCTAAAATATCTTTAGGATTAATATTTTTTATTAATGTTTTAGTGGTAGCTATGACAGCTTGCCACCAATCGTTAGGATTTTGTTCTGCCCAGTTATTATTAGAGTAATAAACATCATAATTATATGTGCAACTAGCGATGAGTTGCCCTTCTGTAGAAAATAAAGTAGCTTTATTTCCAGATGTTCCTAAGTCGTGAGCTGGTAAGTATTTACCCATAGGTATGCTCCTAATTATTTATTATTGTATGCTTCTGTGATTTTTATAGCAGAAGATGTGCCAATTCTTTCAGCACCAGCTTCAATCATTTTTAAGCAAGTATCTAAATCGCGAATTCCACCAGCGGCTTTTACTTTTACTGTGTCTTTGACAATGCTTTTCATGAGTTTTACATCTTCAACTGTAGCGCCACCTGTACCAAAGCCTGTAGAAGTTTTGATGAAGTCTGGTTTTACTTCAAGTGCTATTTCGCATAATTTAATTTTTTCTTCATCAGTAAGATAGCAATTTTCAAAAATAACTTTAGAAATTACATTATGTTTTCTGCAAACATCTACTATTTGAGTCATTTCTTCTTTGATATAATCATAATTTTTTTCTTTTAATTCTGTAATATTAATTACATAATCAATTTCATCTGCACCGTTTGCAATAGCATCTTTAGTTTCAAAGACTTTAGTTTCAATTGTAGTTTGCCCTAAAGGAAAACTAATAGCAGCACCTACATGAATGTCAGTTCCTGTTAAAAGTTCTTTGCATAATTTTGTCTGTGTAGAATTGATAGCTACCATCATAAAATCATATTTTTTAGCTTCTTCGCAAAGTTTAGCCATATCTTCTCTAGTAGCATAAGGTTTTAAACATGTGTGATCAAAGTATTTACTAAATTTATTCATAGTTATCGCTCTTTTCTTTGTTATTATGTAATTACATAATAACAAAATAACAAAATTAAGTCAATATATAATAACTTATTGATAAAAGATAGTTAATATTTTATAATTTTTTTGAAAGGAGATTATAAATGAATTCGATATATGAACAATTAAAAATAGATAGAACAGTTCCTATTCCGCTATATTATCAAATAAAAACTTTTATGATAAAGCATATTGAAGATAATAGCTTAAAAGATGGTGAATTAGTTCCACCAGAAGAAGAATTATGCGCATATTTAAATGTTTCAAGACCGACAGTTAGACAAGCGTTTTTAGAATTAGTACATGAAGGTTATTTAAATAGAATTAAATCAAAAGGGACATTTGTTACTCGTCCTAAAATTGCTGGAGATTTTATTCAAAAAATCCAAACATATAATCAAGAGATGCAATATTATGGATTAAAGCCTAAAACGAAGCTTTTATCTATATCAGAAATAGATGTTTTTGCTGAAGTTATGGAAAAATTGAAGCTAATAGAAAAAGATAAAGTTATTTGTCTTGAACGTTTGCGCTATGCCGATGATAAACCTATAGTTTATGTTAAAACTTTTATACCTGTGAAATTATGTAAGGGTTTAATTGATGAAGATTTAGAGCAAAATTCTTTATACGATACTCTGAAAACAAAATATAATATAGAGATTGCTCATATTAATCGTCAAATTCATGCAACAGTTGCTGACCCTTATTTATCTGATTTATTGGGTATTATGGAAAATGCTCCATTATTATATATAACAACGGTTGCATATAATCAAAATGATATTCCATTTGAATATTCATTGGCATCTTATCGAGCAGATATGTATAAAATGAATGTAGATTTATATAAAGATAAGTATTATAAATAAAAAAATGGCACTAACATAGTTAGTGCCATTTTTATAATCCTGTCCCTATAGAGATAAGACGATAATAATCTTTTTCTTTAATAAGTTGCATATAATTTGATTTATTAATAATCCAATTGTTTTCTTGTTTAGTCCCATTACCGGGCAGCCAAAAATCATCATCACCTGATTGAACTGAAAATACTACAAGGTATATAGTTGGTTCATTAGGTACACTATATACAGATATATCTTTATAATCAAAGATTTTACCATTAGCAAAAAGACTTTTATTTTTATGATAAGATAGTTCTTGTTTGACAATAGTATAAACAATTTCTTTATCAGTCATATTGATAGTTTCTTTTAGTGGTAATGTATCTGGATAAGGTACAATTAGTGAATGACTAGAATAATATAAGTTTAGACTAATGAGTGTAAGTAAAATCAAATATATTTTTAATGAGTTTGTTTTTTTATATAATTTAAGAAAAAATATACAAAAAATACTTATTAAAATTAGAATACATATTGAATAAAAAAGATTAATATTCATTATAATTCTATTTATTAAAATTAATGATGGAATAAACGAATTCCTACAAATGCCATTGCCATATTGTATTTATCGCAAGTTTCAATAACATTATCATCACGGATAGAACCACCGCTTTGAGCGACAAATTCTACACCAGATTTATGAGCACGTTCGATATTATCACCGAATGGGAAGAATGCATCAGAACCAAGAGATACACCTTTTACCTGAGCGAGCCAAGCATCTTTTTCTTCTTTAGTGAATACTGGTGGTTTTTCAGTGAATACGCGTTTCCAATCATCGCCGCCGAGTAAATCCATATATTCATCGGAGATATATACATCAATTGCATTATCGCGGTCTGGACGGCGAACATCTGGTTTGAATGGTAAGTTCAATACTTGAGGAGCTTGACGTAAATGCCAAATATCTGCTTTATTACCAGCAAGACGAGTGCAATGTACACGGGATTGCTGACCTGCACCGATACCGATAGCTTGTCCGTCTTTAGCATAGCATACAGAGTTGGATTGAGTGTATTTTAATGTGATTAAAGCAATAAGTAAATCGCGTTTTGCTTCATCTGTGATATTTTTATTTTGTGTAGGAATGTTATTGAATAATTCTTCAGTGATTTTAATATCATTGCGTTTTTGTTCAAAAGTAACGCCAAAAACTTCTTTTGTTTCAAGTTCAGGTGCTTTGTAATCAGGGTTCATTTGAATTACAAGATAATTACCTTTACGTTTTGTTTTTAAGATTTCTAAAGCTTCAGCACTGTAAGATGGAGCAATAATACCATCGGATACTTCACGAGCTAAGAAACGAGCTGTAGCAGCATCACATTCATCGGAAAGTGCAGCAAAATCGCCATAGGAAGACATGCGGTCTGCACCACGAGCACGAATATATGCTGTAGCCATAGGTGTGAGTTCAACACCTTCAACAAAATACATTTTTTTCAATGTTTCGGATAAAGGAACAGCAACAGCAGCACCAGCAGGGCTTACATGTTTAAAAGATGCAGCAGCTGGAAGACCTGTAGCTTCTTTTAATTCACGAACTAATTGCCAACTATTAAAGGCATCTAAAAGATTAATATAACCTGGACGGCCATTTAAAACAGTGAAAGGTAAATCTTGTCCATCTTTCATAAAAACGCGAGCAGGTTTCTGATTAGGGTTACATCCGTATTTTAATTCCATAGAATTCATTTACGATATTCCTCCTGTAAAATAAATATAATACTATTAGATTTGTTGCCCAGACGGTCGGCTAGATAAATTCTGTGCTTCATGTGGTTAACTCCACTTCCGTCAGTTACACAGATTGTTAACTAAAATTTATCATTTTAAAGTATAAGTTGTCAAGCTAGGTAATAATATTGTTTATTTGTAGATGTACTTTTTACAGAATATACAAGGAGATTAGTTATCATTTAGCGAATAAAATAAATAAAAGATGTTGTTTCATTTTTAAGGAGGTTTTTATATGTCAGTAGAAAATATTGCTGTATTAACAAGTGGTACAGATGCACCAGGGATGAATGCGGCTATTAGAGCTGTTGTTAGGATCGCAATTAATAATAATGTGCGTATATGGGGTGTTTATGATGGATATAGAGGCTTAGTTGATGATAATATGGAAGAATTAACTTCTATATCTGTAGCTGATATTATCCAGCGTGGCGGTACTTTCTTGGGTACAAGTTTTTGTAAGCGTTTCCGCACAAAAGAAGGTCGTCAATTAGCTTATGAAAATCTAAAGAAACACAATATTGATGCTTTAATTGTCATCGGTGGTGATGGTAGTTTACGCGGAGCAGAAGAATTTGAACGTGAAACAGGCTTTTCTGTAATTGGTATTCCAGCTACTATTGAAAATGATATTTGGGGAACTGATTATGCTATTGGTACAGATACAGCTGTAAATACTATTTTGCAAGCAATTAATGAAATCCGTGATACTGCAAAAGCACATCGTCGTACATTTATTATTGAAGTAATGGGCAATAAATGTGGTTGGCTTGCTACATACTCAGCAGTTGCTGGTGGTGGAAATATGGTCATTGTACCAGAAGAAGAATATGATAAAGAAAAAATTATTAATAAAGTACAAAAATTACATGATGAAGGTAAATCTTATTTAGTAATTTTAGCTTCTGAAGGTACTGGCGATATGCAAGAACTAGTTAAAGAATTAGAAGCTAGAACAGGCATTTCTACACGTTTGACTGTTTTAGGTTTAGTTCAACGTGGTGGTTCACCAACAGCTAATGATCGTGTATTTGCAAGCGTTTTAGGTGAACAAGCAACCCTTGCAGCTATTTCTGGACTTCATAATATTGCATTTGGCATGCAACGTGGCAAAATTGTTTGTATTGATTTACATGATGCTATTACAAATAAAAAAGAATATCCAGAAGAATTAAGACACTTAGCAGAAGTGATTTCTCTTTAATGAAAAATAAAACCCCTAGATTATTAATCTAGGGGTTTTGTACATAAATTATAAAAGTAAAAGTTCTACAACAAATACAGATAAACAACAAGAAGAAGCCACTTGGAATAAATTACCACCAAACCATGAAAGTATGATGCCAATGACAAGAGCGATAGCTCCAGAAATAGGAGTTTGTGTCACTTCGATGATAGCAGGAAAAGTCATAACTGCTAATGTAATATAAGGAACATAGTAAAGAAATGATTTTATAAGTGGATTTTTTATCTCTTTTTGAATTAATGTAAGTGGTAAAACACGAATGGCAAAGCTTGTTAAAGCCATGACTAAAATGTATATATATACCTCAGACATTTTGTTCACCATCCTTTGTTTTTATTGGATATAAAATGCTAGCGATCAAAGATAATACTATGGTCAAAATAATGATGCGTGTAGCACTGGATAATTCAGAAATATAAGGAAGATAAGTGGATAAATAACTAGTAATAAAGCTAATGATAACAAATACACCGATTACTTTATTTTTTCGTGCCGGTGGGATAATAACAGCTAGAAACATTCCATATAAGGCTACACTAAATGCACTCACTAATTGGACTGGCAATAGATTGCCTACAATAATTCCAAGTGCTGTACCTCCTGCCCAGCATGGCATAGTGATGAACATTGCACCAAAGTAATAAAAAGGATTTAAATAATTAGGTCTAGCGATGGATATAGCAAATAATTCATCTGTGATGTCAAAGCCGATTAGAATACGTTGATACCATGGAATATCTGGCGATAATTTTTGACTTAAGGCACAACTCATAATTAAGTAGCGAGAATTAGCGATTAAAATAACGAGAAATACTTCTATGTAAGTGGCCATTGTAGCAATAGAAGTGAAACCTGCATATTCACCTGCCGAAGCATTGACAAGAAAACTTGTTAGAAAACCTTGAAACGCTGTTAATCCTGCATTTTTAGCAGTAATTCCCAAAGAAAAAGAAACAGCTAGATAGCCTAAAGCAATAGGAACAGCATCATGTATACCATCTTTAAAAGCTTGTTTTTTCTCAGAGATATTGTTTATTGAACAAACATCGTCAGCAATATCTAATTCATTCATAATGATTTCCTCCATCTTAATTTTGTTTATAAATATGTATTTAGTATAGATATTATAGCAGTTATATTTACATTAAGAAAACGAATATTTATAATGATTGCATAAGAAAAACTAATGAGGTGCAATGAAAAAATGGTTTCACGTTATGGGATTTTTTGCAAAGTAATTGAAACGGGAAATTTTACTAAAGTAGCTAAAAAAGTAGGTTATTCGCAAAGTGCTGTAAGTCAAAGTATTAAAACTTTAGAACATGAACTTGGAACTATTTTAATTGATCGAAAAAAAGATGGTATAACACTTACTGATGATGGAAAAGCCTTTTATCCATACATACAAGCGATTTTTAGTGCTGAGCTTGCATTAAAGCAAAAACAACGAGAAATGAAAGGCTTAGAACATAGTACTATTCGCATCGGTACTTTTACAAGTGTGAGTAGAAATATTTTGCCACAATTGATGAAGAGTTTTAAGGTTTTATATCCTACAGTTAATTTTGTTTTAAAACAAGGTGAATATACAAGTATAAAAAAATGGATTTTACATGGGGAGATTGATTTTGGTTTTGTGAATAGTGATGTAGTCTCTGGTATCAATATGGAATTTTTGTATAGAGATGAAATGATGGCAGTCTTGCCTAAACATCATAAATTAGCAAATTGGCCGATTATATCTTTAGCCCAGTTAGCTAAGGAGTCTTTTATTTTGTTAGATGAAGGTCGTCATAGTGTGATCATGCACGCTTTTGCTGACTACAAATTAGAGCCACAGATTGAATATAAAGTTTATGATGATTATTCGATTTTAGCTATGGTAAAACAAGGTTTAGGGATATCTGCTATGTATAGTTTAGTTTTAAACGGATTTGAAGAAGGATTAGCTATTCGACCAATAAAAGAGCATCCTGAACGCAACGTAGCTTTAGCATGGCAAAATTGGGATACAATGTCACTAGCCTCGCGTAAATTTGTAGAATTTATAAAAAAAAATTTTGTCTTTGTACAAGAAAAATAAAAAAATGCAGAGCTTATGCTCTGCATTTTTTTTATTCAATTATCTTAAATCATTCTAATTTATAAATTTTAATCTTACTTATTAATAAGTTTTTTAGCAAGTTCTACAGCTTCCACGCCATCAGGAGCATAAGCATCTGCACCAACGTTATCAGCATATTCTTGAGTTACTACAGCACCACCGATCATAACTTTAGTAGAATAATCACTTTTATTTAACTCAGCAATAACCTCATCTATTTGTGTAATAGTAGTTGTCATCAAAGAACATAGACCAATCATATCGGCTTTATTATCTATAGCTGCTTTAATAATTTCTTCTTTATCGATATCTTTACCTAAATCAATAACCTTAAAACCATTATTTTCTAAAAGTGCTGATACGATATTTTTACCCAAATCATGGATATCGCCTTTTACAGTAGCAATGACGATAGTACCTTTATTACTTACACTATCAGCTGGAATACGTTCTTTGATTTTGATGAAAGCTTCACGCATAGCTTCAGCGGATAACATAACTTGTGGTAAAAAGATTTTTTTCGCACCGAAATCTTTGCCAACAACATTCATGGCGGCACTTAAAGCTTTATCTGTAATTTCATTTGGTTTATGCCCTTCATTTAAAGCTTGTTCTACCATTTGAGCGATGGATTCTTTTTCCCCACTGATTATAGCGGATTTGATATCTTCGATAATATCACCGCTAGATACTGCATTTTTAGCTTTGGCTACAGGGATATTTTGACCGGAATGATTAAGACTGTAATCACGACCATTAGGATCTTTAGCTAAAAGGGCATTAGAAGCACTCAAGGCATTTTGCATGGAGTCATCATAAGGATTCATGATTGGAGCATCTAATCCCATGGCTAAACACATAGTGAAGAATGTGCTATTGATAAGAGGACGATTTGGAAGTCCAAAGGATATATTGCTAAGTCCCATAGTGGAAGGAGCACCAATATGTTCGCGATAAAGTTTTAAAGTATTTAATACTTCATTACAAGCATTTTTATCGGCAGCTATAGTCATTACAAGGGCATCAAGTAAAAAGTCGTTGTCTTTTAAACCATGAGCTTTAGCTTCAGCAATGATTTTTTGAGCGATAGCGAGACGTTCTTTTGCTGTTTTAGGAATGCCTTCATCAGATAATGGCAAGCATAAGATTGCAGCACCATATCTTTTAGCTAATGGTATGAAATATTTTAGTCTATCAGGTTCTGCACTTACAGAATTGATGAGTGCTCTACCAGGATATGCTTTTAGTCCTGCCTCTAATGCTTTGACATCGCTTGTATCAATGGCAAGAGGTGTATTTACAAGTTGAGAGATTTCAGTGATAGCTTTGTGCATAGCTTTCGCTTGATCAATTCCAGCAACACCCATATTTACATCAAGGATTTGAGCACCAGCTTGAGTTTGTTCGATAGCTTCACGTTTTACAGAGATAAATGAACCGTTTTTTATTTCTTCAGCTAATTTTTTACGACCAGTAGGATTGATGCGTTCGCCGATTAATCTTGTAGGTAAATCTTTGCCGATAAATACAGTTTTTGAACGGCTGGCAAGGGCAAGATTAGGATTTGGTGCTTTGCGGATAGGTTCTGATACATCAGCTAAAGCTTCTTTAATCGCTTTGATATGAGCAGGCGTTGTTCCACAGCAACCACCGATATAAGTTGCACCAGCTTCTACAAGTTTTGGTGCCCATTTAGCCATATCTTCTGGAGTGAGTGGGAAGATGGTTTGACCATTTTCTAAATGTGGCATACCTGCATTTGCTTGTACGCTGATAGGGCAAGAACAATTATCGGCTAATTCTTTTATGATAGGGACTAATTGTTCAGGGCCTAAAGAGCAGTTGGCACCGATAATATCTGCCCCCATAGCTTCTAAGATGATAGCAGCTGATTGTGGATCTGTGCCAGTTACTGTTCTGCCATCTTCACTGAAGGATAATTGACAGATTACAGGTAAATCACAAGCATCTTTAGCAGCGAGAAGAGCAGCACGCATTTCTTGGATTTCAATACAAGTTTCAATGAGGATATAATCAACACCAGCATCAGCTAGAATTTTAGCTTGTTCATAGTAATTTGCATAGACTTCATCAAATGTTAATTCGCCTAAAGGTTCAATAAAAGCACCAGTAGGGCCCATAGAACCGGCTACTTTTGCTTTGCCAGCAGTGGCGATTTTGGCATTTTTTACAGCAGCGATATTTATTGCTTCTACTTTATCGCCTAAGTTATATTCATTTAATTTGATACGAGATGCACCAAATGTATTTGTTTCAACAATATTTGAGCCTGCTTCTACATAGGCACGATGAACATTTTGAATAGCTTCAGGTGCTTCGATATTTAATAATTCAGGGCACATTCCTGGTTTTAATACAGATTTTTGTAACATAGTGCCAGTAGCACCATCAAATATATGTATCATAGAAGATACCTCCTAGAAATTTTTATTAAGCAAAAAATGAAATGGATTTATTTATCATCATGAATTTTTATTTAACAATTCAGGATCAAAAGGTTTTATGCGGAAATTGCAATTAGGATTTGGACAATATTTACAAGATTGTTTTTCAGGTTCGACATCTTGCGTTTTAGGTATAAGTCCAATGATTGCAGTGACGGATTTTCGCGGTGTAAGCATCAATGATGAAGTGAGGCTGATACCTATTTCATGAGCTTTAGCTAAACGGAGCATTTCAGGTTGTGCTTGTATAGGCCAATCTCCATATCCTGGGCTAAATCGCCAACGGCGAACTAGTCCTTGCATATTAAATTTTTGGTCAATGGCCTGTTCAACACCATCAGCGACATGTTCGACAGCTGTAGTAGCGGCAGCATCCATTAAAACAGCTAGTGTATATTCTCCATCTTTAAAACGACGGGAGATTTCTTCCTCTACAGTTTCTCCGATAGTAACAGCGATTATAGCGACTTTAGTAGCTCGGCAAAGATGTTTAGTGACTTTTTTACCTTCAAGTTTAAATGGTTTATCGGCAAGAACAATACCATTTTGGGCATCATAGTCATATATTTCCCAAATGCCTTTAGGTTCAGAGATATATAAAACTTCACGACAAGCTTCTAAAATAGTTTTATTGTTGAAATTAGGAGCTTTATTAAGTCCAGCGTAGCGTCTAGTTTCACTAGGATCAATAGACATTAAAGCAGCGTTGTATTTTGGCATGTTAAAATCTCCCTTAATGTTTATATTTATAATTATATCTAGATAAGAATTTTATCATAAATTTTAGTATAATTATACTGTTATTAGTTAAATTAATTTTTTATGATTAATTATAGTTTTAAATTATAATGAATTTATAAAAGTAATAAGTTAAAATAATTATTATAATATTTTTAAGGAGAAACACATGGAATTTTTAAATATTGATGAAATTTTACCAAATCCATTTCAACCGAGAAAGGAGTTTGATATGGAGCAATTAGCTCAATTGGCAAAATCGATAAAAGAGTACGGTATAATTGAGCCTCTAATTGTGCGTATAAATGATAATGATGAATTTGAATTAATTGCAGGGGAAAGACGTCTTCGAGCTGCCAAGATGGCAGGATTGGATAAAGTGCCAATTATCTTGAAGGATTATGATGATGATAAGGTAGCTCAAATAGCTTTAATTGAAAATCTCCAACGCAGTAATTTAAATGTCATTGAAGAAGCAAATGGATATCAATTATTATTACATAAATTTAAGTTAAAGCAGGAAGAAGTAGCACAAAAAGTAGGAAAAAGTCGTTCATATATTGCTAATTTTGTTCGTTTGTTAAATTTGGCAAAAGAGGTACAGCAATTATTAGTAAATAATAAACTTAATATGGGGCAGGCAAAACCGCTTTTAGCGATAGAAGATGAAACGCTTCAGGTAAAATTAGCTAATTTAATAAGTGAAAAAGAATTATCTGCTAGAAAGGCTGAAGCTTTAGTTAAAAAAGTCTTAGCAGGTGATAATGTCATTGAGCAGATTGAACAAGTAAAAGAAGCTAAGATGTATTTAAATGATGTGCAAGAACGTTTAAAACAGATATTGGGAACGAATGTTAACATAAAGCAGGGTAAGAAAAAATCTCGTATAGAAATTGAATTTTACAATGACGATGATTTAGCTAGATTAGTTGAATTATTGATAGAAAAACAAGAAAATCCTTCGGTGAAAAAAGCGAGAATTATCAAGGATTTTAATATCTAATAAAAATGTCTTTTATTTTACAAATAAAAACATGAATGCTATAATGTTGCACGTTAAAAAAGATAATTTTTATGGAATAAATAAATTCTTTTTTAGCTGAATTTAGGAGGGAATATTTATGGATTTTTCAATGCTAAATCAGATATTTCAAGATAATTTAGCAATTATTTTAACTGTAATCGTAGTTTTATTAGTTTTATTAATAATTTTATCAATAGTGATGCTTGTAAAATTGAGCAAAGCTAAAAAACGTTATAATTCATTGGTAAATGGTGCAACAGGTGAAAATCTAGGAGATATCATCGCTGATAATATTGCTCAAATGAATGAACTTGTAGTAAAAAATAATAAAATTGATGCAGATTATGCAGAGATGAAAGCGTTATTTTCTAAATCTATTCAAAAAGTAGCTGTACATCGTTTTTGTGCTTTTGCTGATATGGGTGGCGATTTGAGTTACGCTGTAGCTCTACTTGATAATCAAAATAATGGTGTAATATTCTCTTCTATTTTTGGACGTCAGGATTCTTGTACGTATGTAAAACCTATAGAAAATGGTGTCTCTAAATATCCTTTGACTCAAGAAGAAAATAAGGTATTAGTAGAAGCCATGGCTAAGTGATGGTAGTTGTTGTCTGAGGTACAAGAAGAAATAATAAAAAGGAGTACAATAAATTTGTACTCCTTTTTATTTGCAATTTTTTAGAAAAATTATTTTGCTTAAACGAAGTTTAAAATCAATCAACTGTCGGCATAAATAAAGCAGGCATATTATTAATTGTATCTGTAACTTTTTGTTCTGTTTCTAAAGCTTTGCGATTTAATCTTTCGGCTTTGGCTAAATCTTTTGGTTTATTATCTTGAATACCGATAGCATAAGCCTTCCATGCTTGAATAGTATATGTTGTACTTTCCATGCGTAATTCATGTAAATGGCGAGCTCCTGTTGGTATTTGATAACTTTGTAAATAATTATACCAATCTTGATATGTTGGTACGATTTTGTTATCAATAAAGGACTTTAATAATGCTCGTTGACTTGATGTGGGATTTGTTTTAAAGTTTTCGGCAAGTACAGTAAATTCAGTTTGTAACTGTTTAAATTGGGCATTATTTCTATCTAAATCAGCTTTAGTATTTGTTAAATAAGTATTTATATCTTGGCGATAAAGATTAGAAATTAAAGTCAAATAATCTTGATAATTAGTTACTTCGACAACTTGCCAAATATTGTCATCATTTTTAGTCAATTTTAATTTTAAATTAAAATCTGTATCTGTATATTTATCAGCGACTAAAATTGTGGCTATTGCAGAAGTATCATCGGTCATTTCAATGGATTTAACTTCTTTAAAATTAATATTAAACAATAAAGAGCGATTGATTAATTCAGTATAATCAATGCCTAATTGACGACCTTTAAGCATAGAGTCATAATTGAAACGTTGCCAATTGCCTGTTTGAATGTATTTATCAATGCTTTGGATAGTACCATCAACAATAATAGGCTCGATAAGAGCATAAAAAGTTTGATAAATACTATGTTCTTTTTCTGTATAGATTTTATCGTTGGTGAAGATATCATTAGTTAAGATTTTATAATTTGGTGGTAATAATGTTTTAAAATCAACGTATTTATGAATAGTGTTGATGTCACGATGTTCAAAGGCTGTTTGTAATTCTTCTAAAGTGTATTCAGGAGAATGTGTGCGTTGATAGTAATAATAGCCACCGGCACATGATAAGATTAATAAAATAAAAAAGATTATAAAGCAAGCTAATAAATTTTGTGCACGACGTTGTTTTCTTCGTTTAGCAACGGTTCGTTGCCATTTATCATCATTCATGATCAAGTTACTCCAAAGTGAAAATTTGTATGTTTATTATACCATAAAAAAATATCGGTGGTTATCGCTTTTATTCTTGTGTAAAGTTTACAATTTATTGTTGACAATTTTTTTTGAATGTGTAATAATATGAGCAAATCAATTTAAAAATTTAATACTTGCCTTAATGAAACCTATGAGGTGGAGATAAAAATATGAAATGCACTTACAGAGAGTAGGGGAGCTGAGAGCCTATAGTACGCAGCATATTAAATGGACCACTGAGGGTGCAGTCAACAGATTAGAGATAATCTTAGTATTCTGCAACGCGACACAAGCGTTAACTGTGAGGGATATGTTAGTATCCTGCAAAGAGGAGCATTAGCTCAAACAAGGTGGTACCGCGAGTAGAGTATAATATATAATTTTAGTGATTTAATTATATAGAAATATATATACCCGTCCTTGAAATTATTTTCAAGGGCGGGTATTTTTATTTGGATTTATAAAGGAGGATTAAAATATGTACAAACCGACTCTGGCAGAATTAGAAGCAATAAAAACAGAATATAAAATAGTGCCAGTGAGTAAAGAAATATTTGCTGACCTTACAACACCGATTAAAGTGTTGAAAATCTTGAAAAATATCAGTGATAATGTGTATTTATTTGAAAGTGTAGAGAATACACATCATTGGGGCAGATATTCTTTCTTAGGTTTTAATCCTTCTTTAGAGATTAGTTGTAAAAATCATTTATTGAAGATAAGAAAAGCTATTAATAATAAAATACAAGAAATTAAGACGGATAATCCAAATGTAGAGATTAGAGAGATTTTAAAAGCATATAAAAGCCCTAAATTTGAATATTTACCGTCGTTTACTGGTGGTTTAGTAGGATATTTTGCTTATGAATATCTGCGTTATCAAGAAAATAAATTGGATTTTGTAGATAAAAAAATCAATGAAAATGAAGTTTCTTTCAATGATGTAGATTTAATGTTATTTGATAAGGTAATAGCTTTTGACCATTATACGAAAAAGATAATTTTAATTGTGAATATAAAAACTGATGATTTAGAAGCTAATTATGCTAAAGCAATTGATGATTTAGAAAAATTAGCAAAACTCATTATTTATGGCAAAGAAAAAGAAATACCTTCAGGGAAATTATTATCTGATTTTAAACGAGAATTTACCAAAGATGAGTATATAGATGTAGTGAAAAAGACACAACATTATATCAAAGAAGGCGACATTTTTCAGGCTGTAATCTCTAATCGCATAGAAGCAGATTTTTCAGGAAGTCTATTAAATGCTTATCGTATGCTTAGAACGATAAACCCTTCGCCATATATGTTTTATTTAAGCTCTAAGCAAATAGAGCTGACAGGGGCTTCACCAGAAACATTGATAAAATTAGAGGATAAAGAATTAAAGACTTTTCCAATAGCTGGCACGATGCCAAGAGGTAAAGATGAACGAGAAGATGATTTATTAAAAGCAAAATTATTAAGTGATGAAAAAGAATTGGCAGAACATAATATGCTAGTGGATTTGGGCAGAAATGATATCGGTAAAATCAGTAAATTCAATTCAGTAACAGTAGAAAATATGCATAAGGTAGAGTTTTTCTCGCATGTGATGCATATAACAACTACAGTAAAAGGGAAAATCAAAGATGATTGTGATGCTTTAGATGCTATTGTAGCTACTTTGCCAGCAGGGACTTTATCTGGTGCACCAAAAATACGAGCTATGGAAATCATTCATAAATTAGAGAAAAGTCCAAGAGGTATTTATGGTGGTGCCGTGGGATATATCGATTTTGCAGGCAATATGGATATGTGCATAGGTATAAGAATGGCAGTGGCAAAACAAGGTAAAGTATTTGTTCGTTCAGGTGGCGGAATAGTCAAAGATAGCATACCTGAAAATGAATACCAAGAAACGATAAATAAAGCCCAATCAATGATAGAGGCAATTACAAAGGCACAGGAGGTGGAAACATATGATTTTGTTAGTAGATAATTATGATAGTTTTGTGTATAACTTATATCAATTAATTGGTTCAATAAATCCAAAGATAAAAGTCATTCGCAATGATGAATTAAATATAGAGCAGATAAAAAAACTAAATCCAAGTCATATTGTACTGTCTCCAGGGCCAGGTAAACCCAGTGAAGCTGGAATTTGTGGTGAAATCGTGAAAGCTTTTCAAGGTGAGATACCGATTTTAGGGATTTGTTTAGGTCATCAAGTCATAGCCGAAGTTTTTGGCAGTGTCGTAAGTTATGCTAAAGAAGTAGTTCATGGTAAAGCCTTTAAATTAAAGATAAGAGAAAATTCGCCTTTATTTAAGGGGATAGATAAAGAATTTATGGGAGCAAGATACCATTCTTTAGCGATTAAAAGAGAAACTTTAGGCGAAGATTTAAAGATAATAGCAACTACTGATGATGGTGAAATTATGGCGATAGAGCATAGAAGATATCCTATTTATGGATTGCAATTTCATCCTGAATCGATTTTAAGTGATAACGGCAAGAAATTAATTCAAAATTTTCTGGATATACGAGGTGGTCAAAATGATAAAACAAGCAATATATCAATTGAGCAATAAACAAGATTTAACAACAGAGCAGGCTATAGTTTCCATGCAAGAAATCATGAGTGGAACAGCGAGCAATATTCAAATTGCTAGTTTTTTGACTGCTTTGCGATTAAAGGGCGAAACAATAGACGAAATAACAGCTTTTGCTCAAGTCATGAGAGAAAAAGCTCAAAGCATAGATTATAAAGATGATTTATTTGAAATAGTCGGCACAGGTGGAGATGAAGCAAATACATTTAATATTTCAACTACAGCAGGATTTGTAATTTCAGCTAGTGGTATAAAAGTAGCTAAACATGGCAATCGCAGTGTATCTAGTAAATGCGGTGCAGCTGATTGTTTAGAAGCTTTAGGCACTAAATTAGAATTAGATGCTAAGCAGAATGAAAAGATGCTAGATGAAATAGGCATGTGCTTTATGTTCGCTCCGAAGTATCACAGCTCTATGAAGTATGCTAGTCCCGTTAGACGTGAACTAGGTATTAGAACAGTATTCAACATTTTAGGGCCACTTGCTAATCCTGCAAATGCTAATCGACAATTGATGGGCGTTTATCAAGAAGAATTAGTAGAGCCATTAGCGAAAGTATTATCTAATCTCGGTGTAAAAAGAGGTGCTGTTGTCTATGGTTATGATGGTTTAGATGAAATAACAGCTTGTAATAAAACGCTAGTATGTGAAATCAAAGATAAAAAATTAAAGACATATACTTTAGATCCTAGAGATTATGGCATGGAATATGCAAATTCAGCTGAATTAGTTGGTGGAGATAAAAATGAAAATGCTCAAATCACAAGGGATATTCTGGCAGGGACTTTGGGGGCAAAACGCAATGCAGTATTATTAAATGCTGGCATGAGTATTTATTTAGCAAAAGATGGTTTATCTATACAAGATGGTATCAATATAGCCAAAGATACGATAGATACAGGCAAAGCTAAATATCAGCTGGAACGATTTATCAAATATTCAAATGAGGTATGTTAAATGATTTTAGATGAAATTGTAGAGAAACGAAAAATCAATATAGCTAAACAAAAACAGATAAAATCATTAGCTATGCTAAAACAAGAAGCAGAAGCTTTGCCTCAAAATAGAGATTTTCCTTTAGAAAAAGCATTGATGAAACAAGATATAAATTTTATCTGTGAAGTGAAAAAAGCATCACCATCAAAGGGAATTATAGCTCAGGATTTTCCTTATTTAACTATCGCTAAAGAATATGAATTAGCAGGAGCAAGTGCTATTTCTGTACTCACAGAGCCAGATTATTTTTTAGGTGAAGATAAATATTTACAAGAAATTGCTCAAAATGTCAGTATTCCTGTATTGTGTAAGGATTTTATTATCGATGAATATCAGATTTATAAAGCTAAAATTTTGGGAGCTTCAGCGATTTTATTGATTTGTGCGATTTTAGATGATGAAACGCTTAAGAAATTTTTCACCTTAGCTGAAAAATTAGGTTTATCTTGTTTAGTAGAAGCTCATGATGAAAATGAGATAAAAAGAGCCTTGAAGATACAAGCGAGAATTATCGGTGTGAATAATCGCAATTTAAAAGATTTCACTGTAGATGTAGAAAATAGTTTAAAATTAAGGTCTTTAGTGCCTGAAAATGTGATTTTCGTTTCTGAAAGTGGCATAAAAACTAAAGATGATATAGAAAAATTAAGAGTTCATCAAGTGCAAGCAGTGCTTATCGGTGAAACTTTTATGAGGGCTAAAGATAAAGTCTTAGCACTTAATGAATTATATGGAAAGAAGATAAGCCCTAAAGTAAAATTTTGTGGTATGAAAACTATAGAAGATATAGCTATCGTAAATAGATATATTCCAGATTATGTAGGTTTTATATTTGCTGAAAGTAAACGACAAGTAAGTATGCAAACAGTGAATGATTTAGCTAAAAATTTAGATGAAAAAATTAAAAAAGTCGGTGTCTTTGTCAATGCTTCGCTAGCACAAATTGAAGAGATAGCTCAGAAAGTTCCTTTAGATATCATTCAATTACATGGTGATGAGGATAATGAATTTATCAAAGTATTGAAAAATAAACTTGATTTACCGATTTGGCAAGCGATAAAAGTAAAAGATATTGTTGATATAGAAAGAGCTAAACAAAGTATTGCCGATATGATTTTGTTTGATGCTTATGTAAAAGATAGTGCTGGTGGTACAGGAAAGAGTTTTAATTGGGATTTACTTAAGGATTTTACAGGTGAATTTATCTTGGCTGGTGGTATAAATAAGCAAAATATTATTAGAGCGATAAGAACGACAAGACCATATATAGTGGATATCAGCAGTGGTATAGAAAAAGATAATCATAAAGATGAAAATGAAATTAAGATGATAAGTGAACTTTTGCGAAAGGTAGGATAAATATGAGCGTGAATAAGATAAATAAAAAAGGTCGTTTTGGTAAATACGGCGGGCAATATATGCCAGAGACTTTAATGAATGCAGTAAATCAATTAGAAGAAGCGTATTTAAAATATAAAGATGATCCTGATTTTGTCAGAGAATTAGAAGATTTACAGCGAAAATATACAGGTAGACCATCACTTTTATATTTTGCAGAAAAGATGACAAATGATTTAGGTGGAGCAAAGATTTATTTGAAACGAGAAGACTTAAATCATACAGGTTCTCATAAAATCAATAATGTTTTGGGGCAGATTTTATTGGCAAAACGCATGGGAAAAACTCGTGTAATTGCAGAAACAGGTGCAGGTCAACATGGCGTAGCTACAGCAACAGTGGCAGCACTTATGAATATGGAATGTGAAATCTTCATGGGCGAAGAAGATACGAAACGACAAGCATTAAATGTATATCGCATGGAATTATTAGGAGCAAAAGTACATAGTGTTACTAAAGGAACGAGAACACTAAAAGATGCAGTAAATGAAGCTTTACGCGAATGGACTTCAAGAATTGATGATACACATTATGTTTTAGGTTCTGTCATGGGACCACATCCATTTCCAACTATTGTACGTGATTTTCAGTCTATCATCAGTAGAGAAGCTCGTGAGCAGATATTAGATGTGGAAAATAGATTGCCAGATGTAGTCATGGCTTGTGTTGGTGGCGGTAGCAATGCTATGGGTATGTTTTATAATTTTATTCCTGATAAACAAGTGCGATTGATTGGTTGTGAAGCAGCTGGAAAAGGTCTTGATACAGAAGAACATGCAGCTACTATCGCTAAAGGCACAGAAGGTATTTTTCATGGCATGAAATCTTATTTTTGTCAGGATAAATATGGTCAGATTGCTCCTGTATATTCCATTTCAGCAGGTTTAGATTATCCGGGTATTGGGCCAGAACATGCCTATTTACATGATAGCGGTAGAGCCGAATATGTAGCGATTACAGATGATGAAGCAGTCGATGCGTTTGAATATTTATCAAGAACAGAAGGAATTATCCCAGCTATTGAAAGTGCTCATGCTATAGCACAAGTGATGAAAATTGCACCGAAGATGAAAAAAGATGAAATCATCATTGTTTGTTTATCTGGTAGAGGAGATAAAGATGTAGCAGCTATGGCGAGATATAGAGGAGTGAAAATCAATGATTAAAATAGAAGAAGCATTTAAAAATAAGAAAGCATTTATTCCCTTTGTATTGGCAGGTTATCCAAATTTAGAAGCTACAGAAAAATTTATTATAAAAATGGCAGAAGCTGGAGCTGATTTGATAGAAATAGGGATACCTTTTTCTGATCCAGTGGCAGAAGGGACAGTTATTCAAGCGGCTAGTAAAGTGGCTTTAAGTGGCAATATGACGACAAATGATATTTTTGATATGGCTGAAAAATTAAAGGGAAAAGTGAATATTCCGCTTGTATTTATGACTTATATAAATCCTATATTCGTTTATGGCAAAGACAAATTTTTTGCTAGATGTAAACAATGCAATATCAGTGGTGTTATCGTGGCTGATTTACCTTTTGAAGAAAAAGATGAAATCTTAGCCCAAGCTAATGAAAATGATGTAGAAGTAATATCTTTGATAGCACCTACTTCAGAAAATCGCATAGGTATGATAGCTAGTGAAGCACAGGGCTTTATCTATTGTGTATCCTCTTTAGGTGTAACAGGTGTTAGAAAAGAGATAAAAACAGATATACAAAGTATAGTAAATACTGTTCGCAAATATACAGATAAACCAGTAGCTGTAGGTTTTGGTATATCAACACCACAGCAAGCATATGATATGGCTAAAATCGCTGATGGTGCTATTGTAGGCAGTGCTGTTATCCGTATTATTGATAAATATGGCAAAGAGGCTACACCATATTTAGTTGATTATGTAAAATCTATGAAAGAAGCTATCTCAAAAGCATAATTAAAAATAATTTGTTTAAAATAAAAACTCCCTTTTATTAAAGGGAGTTTTTATTTTAAACAGCATTATAACCGAGTTCTAATGCCTGCATATTTTTATCAACTGTATGTGGTGGTACGCGATGTGCCACAGATTGTTTTACTGTTTCAAGCGAAACGATGCCAGAGAGTTTCACCATGATACCAAGTGCAACTATATTGGCAAATAACAATTTGCCGAGTTTTTCTGAAGCCATTTTAGTGATTGGCACTTTAATAATATGAGGAAAATCTGGTACATTTGGTACAAGGTCTTCATCAACGATTAATAAACCATTGTCTTTATCTAAATCACTATAATATTTATCAGCTGCTTTTTGTGTCATGGCAAGTACAATATCTGGATTTATAACTTTAGGATGATAAATCGGATTATCAGAAATAATTACTTCCGCTTTAGAAGCACCACCACGTGCTTCTGGTCCATAAGATTGAGATTGAACAGCTTGTTTGCCTTCACTTACAGCGGCTTCAGCAAAGATAATAGCTGCTGTGATGACCCCCTGACCGCCAGAACCGGATAAACGGAGTTGTTTCATCATTTTTCAACACCTCCAGCTATTTCGATAACTTTATCATAGGCATGGTCATAATCAATAGATTGATGTTGATGTAATAGACCAATAGGGAATTTATCTACTTTTTTATCATCAGCTAATTTATCAAAAGCTGGTTTCATAACGGCATTATCACGCATCCACATCATCATCTGTGCGGGATCTGCCATTTTATTTTTACGACCGAAAGCTGTTGGACATTGTACAATTGCTTCAATCAAGGAGAAGCCTTTATTTTCAATACCGCCAGCTATCATATTGATCAAATGTGGTACATGATAAGCTGTGCTTCTTGCCACATATGTAGCACCTGCTGCTGCTGCCAAATTGCATGGGTCAAATGGATTATCAACGCAACCATATGGAGCAGTTGTCGCTTTTTTATCAAGCGGAGTAGTAGGTGATGCCTGACCACCTGTCATACCATAAATATTGTTGTTAAATAATACGACAGTTAAATCGACATTACGTCTTGCACCATGAATAAAATGATTGCCACCGATAGCCATGCAATCGCCATCACCTGTGATTACAATTACATTGAGCTCTGGTCTAGCGAGTTTTATACCTGTAGCAAATGGAATAGCTCTACCATGAGCTGTATGAAGTGTATCAAAATCCATATAACCAGATGCACGTGAAGAGCAACCAATACCGGATACGATAATTGTCTTATCTGGATCTAGATTTTTCTTGACGATAGCTTCTACAATTGCTTTCATTACAATACCATTACCGCAACCAGGGCACCATAAATGCGGAAGGCGGTTCTGACGGAAATATTGTTCATAAACTCTAGGTTTCATTAATTATTGCCTCCTTCGCACATTTTAATAATAGCTGTTTCAATTTCAGCCGGAGTGAAAATCTGTGTATCGTATTTGCCTAAAAATTCTACTTTGCATTTGCCTTCACTTGCACGCTGTACTTCATGTACAAGCTGTCCATAGTTAAGTTCTGGGACTAAAATGGCATTAACTTTATCTGCTAAATCAGCAATGACTTTATCGGCAAATGGCCAAATTGTTATAAGGCGTACCATGCCGACTTTATAACCTTTTTTGCGAGCTTCAAGCATAGCTTCATACGCTGTACGAGCTGTACCACCATAGCTTACAATTGCATACTCTGCATCTTCCATATTATATGCTTCATAATGACAAATTTCATCACGAGCGATATCTATTTTCTTATGCAATCTATCGATAGCTTCTTTTGTAACGATTGGGCTACCTGATGGGAAGCCTGTTTCATCATGAATAAGACCAGTTACATGGATGTGATATCCTTTACCAAAATCAGCAATATTCGGCACTAAATCAGTGTCAGGAGCATATGCTTTATATTCTGGTGATGGTGCCATCTTTGGCTGGCGACGTGGATAAATTTCGATATCGTCTTTTTCAGGAACATCTATATTTTCACGTAAATGACCTACAATTTCATCCATCAATAAAATGACTGGTGTACGGAAGCGTTCGGCATAATTTACTGCCATAACAGTAACATCAAAAGTTTCACGCACACTCCATGGAGAAAGAGCGATAATAGAATGATCGCCATGTGTTCCCCAACGAGCTTGCATGATATCTCCCTGTGCTGGAGATGTTGGTTGGCCAGTAGATGGACCAACACGCTGTACATTGGCGATGACTACTGGAATTTCAGCAGCACAAGCATAACCGATTAATTCTTGTTTTAAAGAAAAACCAGGACCAGAAGTTGCTGTCAGTACTTTATCACCAGCAAGAGAGGCACCTAAAACTGCACCCATACTAGCAATTTCATCTTCCATTTGAACGAATTTCCCGCCCATTTTAGGCAATAATTTAGCCATTGTTTCAGCAATTTCTGTAGATGGTGTAATTGGATAACCTGCAAAAAAGCGAACACCAGCAGCTAAAGCACCATAACTGCATGCTTCATTGCCTTGCATTAATTTAATCATTAGGCTTCCTCCTTATCTACAAAAATAGCATAATCTGGGCAACGCAATTCACATTGTCCACAACCTATACAAGCATCAGCATTGACAATCTGACAATGATTTAATACATCTAATTGTAAAACTTTTTTCGGACAAAAAGCTACGCAAATACCGCAGCCTTTGCAACGTTGTGTTTTCAAGTAAATAATATTTTTCAAAGCTACACTCCCAAACTCTCAAATATATACATAATTTTGACATAAATATTAATAGCAATAAATTCATTATTTGCTACATTCAATATCAATTATGAAATCTATTATATAACAAAAAAGTGTAAAAGTGTAAATGTATACAATATATCTTTATATCTTCTAAAATAAATTTTGCGTAAAAAATATGAAAATATCTTGACTATCAAGAAAAATAGTATATAATATTAATTAATAATAATTATTTATTAGTTCGGTTTATTGTTTTTTTGATTTTATTCATGAAGGAGAGTGTATACTATGGATTTAAAAGGAAGTAAAACAGAGCAAAATTTATGGACAGCATTTGCAGGTGAGTCTCAAGCTCGCAATAAATATACTTTTTTTGCATCTAAAGCCAAAAAAGATGGATATGTTCAGATAGCAAAAATCTTTGAAGAAACAGCTGCTAATGAAAAAGAACATGCTAAAATTTGGTTTAAATTAGTAGATAAAATTGGTACTACTGAAGAAAATTTGAAGGCAGCAGCTGCCGGTGAACATGAAGAATGGACTTCTATGTATCCAGAATTTGCTAAAGTAGCACGTGAAGAAGGTTTTACTCATATTGCTAATCTTTTTGAAATGGTTGCTAAAATTGAACAAGAACATGATACTCGTTACAATTTATTATTAGCAAATATTCAAGAAGATAAAGTTTTCAAACGCAATGAAAAAATGATTTGGATGTGTTCAAATTGCGGTCATGTATATGAAGGTACAGAAGCACCAGAAATTTGCCCAGTATGTGCTCATCCAAAAGCATTTTTTGAAATTAAAGCTAATAATTATTAATTTTTTATTATTGTGCATTAGATTTAATAAAAGAAGGCTAGTTAGATATTCTAACTAGCCTTCTTTTATTAAATTTCTCAATTAAATATATAACCGATTACAGTGTATAAGAATAAAAGTAAGATAATACCCATAAAGAAAATTTGTGCTCTATACAGCCATTGTCTAACGTTTTCAGATACTTTTGCATGACGATTAGCATACATGAGGAGTAAAGCAATTTCTAAAACAATATATGTTGCAAAACTTGTTGGGACTAAAATTAAACTTTGCCATGAAGTTACTAATAATAAAAAGTTAATGACAATTAATATAATTAACCAAATATCTTTACCATATTTTTTTTGTTCTTTAGGTGCATTTTGTTGCTCTTTTGTTTTTGTAATTTTGTTGCTAATGCGTTTACTCATTCTAGCCATAGAAAAAACCATCCTTAATTTTAATTTATGAATAAAGTATAGCAAATATAATTTTTAGTAACAAGTTAACAATTAAACAACTTTTTTTGTACAAATGTAATTATTTTTTTAGAAAATAATTGATAGTTTGTTACACACTTGCTAAAATAGTTAGTATCTTAAAGATTTTAGGCGACAAACTTTACAGAATAGAGGTTTATAAACAGCATGATTAGAGAACATCGTAATCGAGAAAAATTAATAAATTATTATAAACTTTTTACGAATAAGGGCATCACAGACCCTAATGTACATCCATGGATAAAAGAATCATGGGAATTGTCAAAACAGTATCAAGTAAATCCCAAAAAAATACCATCAAATGCAAGATTAACAGCATATGAATTAGCTCAATTACAAAGCAAACATAGCGATGCTATTGAGTATTTAGATCATTTTATTGATAGTATTATAGACTTTTTGCATGAGTATAATTTATGTTTAACGATAATGGATTCAGAGTGTACTGTACTAAAAAAATATGCTAATCCAACATCAAGACTCATTGATAGATTGGAAGGAGTATCTTTAACTACGAAAAATGTAGGTACACTAAGTTGTAATATTGTAAAAGAACATAAAGTTCCATTTTGGGTGTTTGGACCAGAACTTTGGCTTGAAGAATTGCATGAAATGAATAGTGGTGCTGTTCCAATTATGGTTAATGGCGAATTGACATATATCGTATCTTTAACTGTAATGGAATATGAGAAAATTCCTCAAGATGTAGTTTTAGCATTGTTATTTACTTTAAAAACAGCTTTAGAATTAAATATCAGACAATCATTGAATATCAAAGCTCAAAAAGCTATTTTAGATGCAGCACCATTTGCTGTATATCATGTCATGGCTGAAGATAAAATCGTTTATGCAAATCGCATGGGTGAAGAGCGTTTATCTGCAATTAATGCGATAGATGAAAATAAAGAAACGGCTCATTTGAAAGATATTGTATTGAATTATAAACATACACCTATTTATGATGGTTTCCAGGGTATTTCTTGTTATAATCGCGAGACTACATGGATTACAAATAATAAAACATATGAAGATATCACTACTGTAGTTCCTTTAAAAAATTCAGATGATGATGAAAATGTACAAAGTGTAGTTACAGTATCTATGCCGATTGAAGATTTACGTACATTAGTAGCACATGCTTCTGGTTATACAGCAAAATATAGTTTATCTTCTATGGTAGGAGAAAGTAAGGCTTTTGTACAAATGAAGGAACGTGCTTATCGTGTAGCTCGCAATAAAAATCATATTTTATTACAAGGTGAAGCGGGCATTGGTAAACAGCGTTTAGCTCATGGTATTCATATGGCTAGTATGCGTATGGCAGGGCCATTGATTTCTATAAATTGTGCAGATTCTACACCAGAATTATTGGAACAAGATATTTTTGGTGCGGCTACTGATTCTGATGTAAGTCATCCAGGTAAATTAGAATTAGCAAGTAAAGGTACTTTATTTATCGATGAAATTGAAAAATTGCCAAGTTCTATTGCTAGAATGTTAGCAAAAGCTTTATCTGAAAAGAAAACTCATCGTATTGGTGAAAGTTTAGAACGCAGCATTGATGTACGTATTATTGCAGCAAGTGATGCAAATTTAAGACGTTTAACAGAAAAAGGACAGTTTGATGAAAAATTATTTAATATAATTTCTCGCAGTATTATACGTGTACCATCACTTCGCTCTCGTAGAGATGATATACCGATGTTATCTGTGAATATCATTGAAGAATTGTCTAAACAGCATCAAATGGAACCAAAAGTATTATTACCTGAGTCCTTAGAAGTATTGAAAAATTACGATTGGCCAGGAAATATCAAACAATTACAAAGCGTATTAGAATATTCATTCTTCAATACAAGTGGACATGAAATCTATCCTACAGATATTAATTTAATGGGTAGCGTAAAACCAGATAATAAATGGAAAACAGATAAAGAAATATTCCTCAAAGCATGGAAAGCAGCTGGCGGAAACGTAAGCCGTTTATCTAATCTTTTGAGTGTAAGCCGTGTTACTTTATATCGTTATATTAAAAAATATGGATTAGAAAAATAAAAAAAAGCTTGGCTATCGCCAAGCTTTTTTATTATATAAACTTATCAATAACGTACGCTATACCATTTTCATCGCAATCTTTGGTGATAAATTGAGCTATATTTTTTACATCATCAATAGCATTTCCCATGGCAACACCAAGACCGGCATACTCAATCATAGCTAAATCATTATCACCATCACCACAGGCCATGATTTCACTTTTATCTATTTGCAGATACTGAGCTAATTTACTTAAGCCTACAGCTTTATTGATATTAGGTGGTGTTATATCCATAGTATATCCAGTATTTTGCTGTAAACCGATTTTATCTTTAAATATATTTGCTAATTCATCTTGTATTTTTTGGATATTTCCATTTAAATCACAAACGACTAATTGAGTAACATTTTCTGTATATTTCTCAAATTCATCGCCAACTTCTACTATATTTAATCCTTTTGTGGTTTTATAAGCAGGGAACATATCCATATCTACATAGCGAACATAAATAGTATCACCAATATACCAACGAATATACCAATTTTTTTGATAACATATGGAAATTAATTTTGTTATTGTATCTTTAGGAAAGTGAGCTTCATAGATGCTTTTTCCTGTATTTAAATCTTTAACAACACCGCCATTACAAGATACTACAGGGCAATTCATATTTAATTGTTTAGCAAAATAAGCAGCAGACGCTGGCATACGACCTGTAGCGATAGTTACATAAATACCGTTATCCATAGCTCTTTTTATAGCTGAGGCATTTTTCTCAGAAACAAGTTTTTGTCGATTAAGTAAAGTACCATCCATATCTAAGGCTATTAATTTTATGCTCATAAAATATTTTCTCCTTTAACTTTGTCATTGAAATCCCAAAATAGTGAGCAATTGGCTTTGGCTAATGCTGTGACAATGGCTTTTGGGGGCATTTTTGTAGTCAATACGATATCTACATCGCTTAATTTACCAAATTTATAAGCAGGTTGTAAGAGAAATTTTCCCGAATCTGCAAGAACGCAGACAAGTGCGGAATTTTTGGCAATTAAATGTTTGATAGCAGCATCTTCATTTTCAAAGGTATAGAAGCCATCTTCATTGATGCTAGCGGCTCCTAAAAAGGCGATATCAAAACGGATATTATCAAGTATAGTTAAAGTTTCACTACCAAAAAAATAACGATTTACTGGATTGAGTTTGCCACCTAATAGATGTAAATCTAAAGTAGCATTATCTTTTAATTGTTCTATTATATCAATGGAATTACTGTAAATAGTAGCTTTTTCTTTAATATATTTACACATATATTGTACGGTTGTTGATGTATCTAAATAACAAATAGCATTTTTTTTGATATATGTTGAAGCTATTTTGCCTAATAAATCTTTAGTAGAGTTTTTTAAGGTTGATCTTTCTTGAAAACTTTGGCGAAGTTGAACTGTTGGAAGTGTAATACCTCCATGCGTGCGTAAAGCCACTTTTTGTTCTACTAAACAGATAATATCACGTCTAGCTGTATCTCGAGATATATTGAATGTAGACATGATTTCTTGTTTAGATAGACTTTTTTTCTTGCGTAATAAATTCATAATTTGGTATAGACGCTCTTCTTGATACATATAATCACCACAATTCTTAACTTGTTATGTTAATTTTAAGCAAGTGTAAGCATTATGTCAATTTGATTATTGTGTAATAATTTAGTTAAAATAATAAAATGGAAAAATTTAAGATTTGAAAAGGAGTTAGTGTAGTGAATAGTGTTATTTGCATTGCTAGTGCAGGTGTTTTGTGGGGAATTATAGCAATTTTTATCAGTTTATTAAAAGAAGTAGGTTTCAATTCTTTGCAATGTGTGGCAATAAGAGTATTTTTTTCAGCAATATGCTTAATTATTTATTTAAGCATATTTGATAGAAGTAAATTAAAAATTGAATTTAAGGATATAATTTATTTTATTGGTACGGGTATTTTTAGTATTATCTTTTTTAATTATTGTTATTTTGAAGCCATTGAAGTCATTGGTGGTGTGGCAGTTCCTGCACTTTTATTGTATATGGCACCTATATTTGTGATGATAATGTCCTTTTTCTTTTTTCATGAAAAATTTAATAAACAAAAAATATTAGCTTTGTTTATAACTATAATAGGATTGTGTTTTATCACAGGGGCGTTTTCTCAAGAAGTGATTTTGAGTGGTAAAGCTATATTATTAGGTTTAGGAGCAGGTTTTGGTTATGCTCTGTACAGTATTTTTAGTAAGATGATAATAGATAAGTATGAAGCTATTACTATTATCACATATACTTTTATCGTAGCATCCATTGGCAGTATTCCTTTATCAGGAGTGATAAATCATTTAGATAATCTTTGGCAGTTAAAGGCTGTTATAGCAATTGTAGGATTAGTTATTTTTTGTACGGTAATGCCTTTTTTACTCTATACTACAGGGCTAAAAAAATTAGAGGCAGGAAAAGCTTCAATATTAGCTACGATTGAACCTATTGTATCAGCTATAGTGGGATTGATATTTTTTCAGGAAGTATTTGATTTAACAAAGATATTGGGTATGATTTGTATTATTTCGGCAATATTAATACTTAATTTAAATTTAGTAAAAGCTAAATCTGTAAATTAAGTTAATTTTGATGGAGTCAAGTTAAACAAAAAGCTTTTATCATTGCAGGCATTTTGTGAATATTGTAGAATGAAAATAATAAAAAGGAGGCTGATTATTTTGTTGAGAGAATGTTTAGAGAATGTGCGTAAAATTTCTCCATTAATACATAATATTACTAATTATGTTACTGTAAATGATTGTGCAAATATTTTATTAGCTTGTGGAGCATCGCCTATTATGGCTGATGATATCAATGAAGTAGAAGAGATTACAAGTATTTGTAATGGTTTAAATATAAATATTGGTACGTTGAATTCAAGAACAATTAATTCTATGCATAAAGCAGGTTGGACAGCTAATAGATTAAATCATGCAGTTTTATTAGACCCTGTAGGTGTAGGGGCGTCAGAACTTCGCACTCGTACTGCTGTTGAATTAGTAAAAAATATAAAATTCGATGTAATTCGCGGTAATATTTCTGAGATAAAAACTCTAGCAAATGGTAGTGGTTCAACTCGTGGTGTCGATGCTGATATAAGAGATAGCATTACTGAAGAAAATTTAGCTGAGTATGTAAAATTCGCTAAACAATTAGCTAAAAATATGAATACGATTATCGCTATTAGTGGTGTTATTGATATTGTAGCTGATAGTAAAGATGCTTATGTGATTTACAATGGTCATAAAATCATGAGTAAAATCACAGGTAGTGGTTGTATGTTATCAGCATTTACTACAGCTTATTTAGCAGCAAATAAAGATAATAAATTGTTGGCTACTGTAGCAGCTTTTTGTGCTATGGGTGTAGCAGGAGAAATCGCTCAAAAACGCATGGGTGAATTAGATGGCAATGCTAGCTTTAGAAATTATTTAATTGATGCTATTTATAATATGACTGGTGAACAGTTAGAAGCTATGGCTAAATATGAAAAGAGATGATAGAGATGAATGAAATGAAAAAAGTTTTGACAATAGCAGGCTCTGATTGCAGTGGTGGAGCAGGTATTCAAGCGGATATAAAAACAATTACTGCTCATAAAATGTATGCAATGAGTGCAATCACAGCACTTACAGCTCAAAATACAACTGGTGTTTATGGTATTTTGGATGCAGGGGCTGACTTTGTCGGCAGACAATTGGATTGTATTTTTCAAGATATTTATCCTGATGCAGTTAAAATCGGCATGGTAGCAAATAAAGAAATCATTGAGATGATTGCACATAAATTAGTGGAATACAAAGCTAAAAATATCGTTGCTGATCCAGTAATGGTTTCTACGGCTGGTAGTCGTTTGATGGAAGAAGATGCGGCAAATACTCTGATTGAAAAATTATTGCCATTAGCTACAGTGATTACACCAAATCTAGCAGAAGCAGAAGTTTTATGTGGCTTTGCTATCAAGACAAAAGAAGATTGCATAAAGGCAGCACAGACTATTTCCCAAAAGATACCAACAGCTATTTTGATTAAAGGTGGTCATTTGGAAGATACAGCAGATGATTTGCTTTGGGACCATGGAGAAATCCATTGGTTTGAAGGTAAACGCATAGACAATTCAAATACTCATGGCACAGGCTGTACTTTATCATCAGCGATTGCTTCTAATTTAGCTGCTGGTCATGATTTAGTTACAAGTATTAAAAATGCTAAGGATTATATAACAGGAGCGTTAAAAGCTAATTTAGATTTAGGAAAAGGCAGTGGCCCTTTAAATCATATGTATAATTTATAAATAAAAAAATCGCCTTAGTCTAAGGCGATTTTTATTTTAAGGATTTAATATAAGATGAAAGGAGCAAAATATTTTTTATGGATAAAAGTAGTTTAAATTACCAGAAAAATTTGTTGTTGATAATAGTTGTACTATTTTGGTTTGCTCAATATGTATATGTGCCTTTTCAAACACCATATTTATCAACTATGCAGGTTTCTTCTAGTATGATTGGCATAATCATAGGTATATATGGTTTTTCACAGATGGTGTTGAGAATGCCCATTGGCATCATGGCAGATAAAAATGGTCGTCATAAATTATTTATCATCTTAGGAGTTACAGCTTCAGCACTAGCTTCTGTATTTCGCATTATTTTAGAACCGCAAACAGGTTTTTTAGTGGGAAATATATTATCTGGTTTCGCTTCAGCTATGTGGATTTCTTTCATGGTCTTATATGCTAGTTATTTCACTTGTGAAAATCTACAGCGAGCAATGGGCCTTATCATGGCTGCTAATAATATAGGCGTTTTAGGTGGTTTTGTTTTAAGTACCTTGAGCTATAATCATTTAGGTATGAATTTTTTATGTCTATTGAGTATCTGTAGTGGTGTGCCAGCGATATTATTATCTTTTGGCATTAAAGAGCAAAAGATAAAGACAGGAAAAATAGTGCCGAAAACATCAGATTTAATAAAAGTTTATGCAGATAAAAGATTGATTTTTTTTTCTATATTGGCATTAGTTCAACAAGGTATCTTAATGGCTACTTGTATGAGTTTTACAACGCAGATTGCTCATGAAATAAATGCGAGTGCATTTCAAATTGGTCTATTATCCATCGTATATATTATTGTAGCAGTACTGGCTTCTTATTTTTCAGCAAGTAATTTTGCTAGACGATTGGGTTCATCACTTTGGATACCTTTTATTTTATTCGTTTTAGCTATATATTGTTTTGCTGTACCCAATATTTTCTCACCTAATTTATTGATTGCAATTCAAATATTAGCGGGATTGTCTACAGGGATTGTTTTTTCTTTTTGCACTTCAGAAGCAATGAAAAATGTCCCTATAGAAAAACGTTCTACAGCTATGGGATATTATCAGGCTATTTATGCAGTGGGAATGACGATAGTCCCAATGATAGCTGGCAATATCGCGGAAATATATAATCTAAATATAGCTTTTTATCTTGAAGGTATTATAGCTGTAATAGCTACTGTAGCGAGTATGATTTATTTTAAATACGATAATAGAAAAACAATTGAAGGATAATCACTAAATAATAGAAGATAATACCAATATATTATGATATAATTTTATTGAAAATTGTTATCATTTCTTTGATGAGGTGCAAAGTGGAATTATCAAATAAAATTCTGATACGATATTTTTGGATAAGCTTAGGTTTTATAAGCTTTATATTGGGAACTATTGGAATCGTATTGCCATTATTACCAACAGTGCCTTTTTATTTGTTAACGCTATATTGTTTTTCTAAAGGTTCACAGAGATTACATCAATGGTTTAGGCAAACTGATTTATATAAAAAACATTTGGCAGATTTTGTGCAAAAGCGAACAATGAGCATAAAGGCAAAATTCAAAGTGTTTTTTATGGTAACAGCTATAATGAGCATAGGATATTATTTTATGCCGATGGATTTTTTCTGGATAAAATATGTAATGCTTACAGTTTGGATAATACATACTATTTATTTATTTTGGGGCATAAAAACAGAAAAATATAGATGAAAATAAAAATAAGAGGCTAAAATTAGCCTCTTATTTTGCTTTAGCTAAGATAAATACTGTACTTAAAATCAATACTGCTCCTATAAGTTCGATAGAGGAGAAAGTAACATTTAAGAAGATTAAAGAGAGAATAATAGAACAAAGTGGTTCGCCCACAGTTAAGATACTGGCTTCAGTTGGACTCAAGTAATCAAGGCTTTTTAGGTAAAAGCAAAATGCTAATACAGTGCCAAATAAAATCATGCTTAAAATGGCACTTAATGTATATAAATTTATTTCTCCGGGGATAGATAGTGGATTATTAAAACAAGAAATAAATATGCCACCAAAAAGCATGCTCCAGCCCATTACATTGGTGGCGGAGTATTTAGATAACACCTTGCGAGGTTGAAGTGTATAAACTACACAACAAAGAGCAGAAGTAATGCCCGCTATAAGGGCGATAGGAGAGAGAATGATTGAAGAGAAATCTCCTTTAGTCACGATTAATGAAGTGCCAATTATAGCAAATAAGATAGAAATAAGTTCAAGACCTGAAGGTCGTTTATGTTTTACTAATAAAGTGTAGAGCATGATAAATACAGGTAAAAGAAAAACTAAAATTGTAGCTGTAGGAGCATTGCTGTGATTTATGCAGACATAAAAACCATATTGAGAGCCTAAAAGACCGACTATGCCTAATATCATTAGCGAGAAAAAATCTGTTTTCAATACTTGAAAGATATTTCGTTCATAAAAAAAGTAAGTGATAATTAGAAGAATTATACCGCTAGCTAGTAAGCGTGTATTTACAAGCCATTCAGGTGTGAATTGTTCACTATTTATTAAATATTGAACTAAAATACCAACAAGCCCCCACATAGCAGTAGCCGATAATACCATTAAAATGCCTTTTAAATGATTATTCATTGAGTGCCTCCGTTGTTTTTCCTACTGTTAATATTTTGGTATAATAAAAATAATAATATTTAAATATGAAAGAGGTGTTAGTTATGGAGATTTTTCATAATGATTGGGCCGAATTTTTAAATCCGGAATTGAAAAAACCATATTATTTAGAACTTCGTAAATTTTTGGTAGATGAATATAGATCAAGACAGATATTCCCAGACATGTACGATATTTTTAATGCTCTTCATTATACAAGTTATCATGATACAAAAGTTGTTATTTTAGGTCAAGATCCTTATCATGGCGATGGTCAAGCTCATGGACTTAGTTTTTCGGTAAAACCAGGAGTGAAAGCACCACCTTCACTTGTAAATATCTTTAAAGAGTTAAAAGACGATTTAGGCTGTGAAATACCGAATAATGGTTGTTTAAAGCCATGGACACAGCAAGGTGTATTATTACTGAACACTGTACTTACAGTGAGAGCACATCAGGCAAATTCTCATCGCAATATGGGTTGGGAAAAATTCACAGATAGAATTATTGAAATTTTAAATGAACGTGAAAAACCGATAGCTTTCATTTTGTGGGGAGCACCTGCTCGTAAAAAGAAAAAGATGATTACAAATCCTAGACATTTCATTGTAGAGTCTGCTCATCCAAGTCCATTATCTGCGTTTAACGGATTTTTTGGCAGTAGACCATTTTCTAAGGTAAATTCCTTTTTAGAATCTGTGGGTGAAAAACCTATAGATTGGCAAATCCCTAATCTATGATTAATTTTGCCATATCATCTGGCAGGGGACTGGAGAGATAAATTTCTTCATGGGTAAAAGGATGAGTAAATTTTAATTTATAGGCATGAAGGGCATGGCGAGTGATTAAATCTAATTTGCCACCATAGAGGTCATCTCCTAATAATGGATGACCAAGATAAGACATATGCACACGTATTTGATGTGTTCGCCCTGTTTCTAGCCATAGTTCAATTAAAGAATAATTTTCAAATTCTTTGATTACGCGATAATTGGTGATGGCATGTTTACCTGCATCATTGACTTCATGCAGAATGATACTATCTTTTTTTCTGCCAATAGGTGCATTTATCTGCCCTTGTTTTTGTGAGAGTTTTCCATGAACTAATGCATAGTAATATCTTTGAAATTTTTGATGGTTATTGGCCAATTGATGTTGTAATTGTGGCATTTTGGCAAAGACGACTAAGCCGGAAGTATTTCTATCGAGGCGATAAAGTGGATGACAGCCTATATTTTGATTAGTTTTAGCAAAGTGATACATCACGCCATTAGCCAATGTTTGAGTATTTTCAAATGTCAATGGATGAGTGAGCATACCAGCTATTTTATCCACGATTAAGAAATAGTCATCTTCAAAAATTATATTTAGTGGGATTTTTACCGGTTCTACTTTAGAGGTTACAGGAAGATTGTATTCAATGATGTCATTTGGTTTTACTATCACTTGTGTAGCACGAACTTTTTGACCATTTACGAAGAATTCATCTTGTCGTTTGATTTTTTTCCATAAAGTAGAAGAAATCCCTTCATGTCGTTTTAAATAATCTTTTGCTAATTGTTCTTTGACATTTGATTTAACGATATATTTTATCATAGATACTCCTTATGCTTTATTGACATCTTTGATTTTTTTGTAAGCGGTGTAAATGGCAGTGATTACACCTAAGATGATGCCAGTTAAAGTGAATATAGGTGAAGTCTGAAAATATATATCAGCCTTTTGCCCTAAAAAAATGCAAACGCCAATGGTGATGACGAAATGAAAGCCAATACCACTGACAAAGGCGAATGTTTCCCATGTTGATTTTGGTGCCATAAAAACCCTCTTTTCTTATGTGATAAATTTATATAAAAGGTTGTGATTTGAATGAATAAGGTAATGAAAACAATTTATTTATTGATGATGTTATTGATTGTGAATACTTGTGTAGCATTTGCCCAAAGTGATGATAAAAATGCACAAGTATATAATTGGCAAACTTTGGACATTGGTCCAGCAGAAGATTATAGTTATGCACTTGATTTAAATAGTATTAAATATGATAGAAATGAAGATGGTTCTATTAATAAGAATATCATCATTTATCAGGAAAAGAAAACAAACAATATATCAATGTCTACAGAATTTAATTATTATACAATCACTAAATGTAAATTGAATATAGAGCAGACTTCTATTTGTTTTGGCGATGAATCTTTTTATACGAAAAAGGATAAATTCCGTTGGACTGATACTCCACTGTATTTGACTTGGATAACTGTTAGCCGTGACTCCATAGGCGGTATGCGTTTTATTCAGATAGTAGAATATGCTAGAGCACATGATGATATTTTGACTAGTCGCTCTTAAGCATGAATTTAAATTAAAGATACAATGACCCCCAATAGCTGAGTTTTTCAACTGTTGAGGGTCATTTATTTTAGAGAATTTTATTTGTTTAAAACAAACTTTTCAATGGCTTTTGCTACACCGTCATTATCATTTGTATCAGTTACATAATTGGCGATAGCTTTTACTTTATCAATGCCATTTTCCATAGCAACGCCAAGACCAGCGGCTTTGATCATGGTATAATCATTGCCTTGGTCACCGCATGCCATAGTTTCAGATTGTTTGATATTCAAATAATCGGCAAGTTGTAATAAACTTATACCTTTATCTACACCTTTATTGGTGATTTCAAAAAAGAATGGAGCACTTTTAAATACATTATAGCGTTCTTTTACCCAATCAGGTATTTTAGCGATAGCTTCATCTAAGATTTCTGGTGGGTCAATGAACATAACCTTGATGATATCCTCTTCATCTGTGATATCTGTTAAAGGATTGATGATATTGATATCGATTTTGTTGATACTAGCTTCATGTTCTGTATATTGGCTAGTTTCATTAGTTATTAATCCTTGTCTAGTGGAGAATGCTTGACAATGTACTCCTAACTCTTGGGATAGTTTGAATAAATCTTTATAATCTGAGCCTTTTAAAACACATTTTGATACGATTTCACGAGTTTTGGTATTTACGATTAAAGCACCATTAAAACTCAATACATATTCATCTTCATGAATTAAATCTAATTCTTGAAGTGGTGGTTGAAGTCCATCAAGTGGTCTACCGGAAGCAAGGACAATTTTTACACCTAAAGCTCTAGCTTGAGCGATAGTTTCTTTTGTTCTAGCAGTGATTTGTTTTTCAGAATTAAATAAAGTTCCGTCCATATCAAGGGCTATTAATTTGTACATTAAAACTCTCCTTTTGTATTGTTATTTATTTGTGTATTGTTTAATTTAATTAATTGTATAACTAAAGCTACATCTTTATCAAGTTAGCATCATGAAAAAGATAGAGATATTTTTCTTTAATTGGCTTTCGCATGATTTCACTGGCTGCTTGAGCATAAAGCTTTATTTGCATGGCATATTTTGCCTTAGCTTCTGCTTGCGTGCAATTATCTGTTTTATAATCCAATAAAATCAAGCCATCATCTTCTTCGACTAATAAGTCGATAATACCTTGGATAAAGATAGTATCATTATCTTCAGCTTGAGGATAATAGACCTTAGCATTAATCATGCGGTTAAAAGCTAATTCTCTTTGCAGTGATTTTGCTTTTTGAATGCGTATGCCTAGCGGTGAAAATAAAAATTCACGGATATTTTTGCGGTAGATTTTATTTATATGCTGTTTGTCGATTATTTCTCTATCAGCTAAATTGTGGAGTTGGGCTAATATGCCTTTATCGGATAAATCGCCATGAAAATCTAAATGTTGCATCACTGTATGCATTAAACTACCGTATTCTGTAGCAGTCATTTTTGTTTGTTTTTGCAAGAATTGTGGTCGTTTAAAACTAGTTTCAGCAAACAGCATTTGAGCATTATCATCTTGAGGAGCGTAATCAGTTGAAGTAAATTGCTGTTTGATTTCAGTAACGGACAATTTTGCTGGAATGGATAATGCCTCTTGATGAGGATAAGACCAATTCAATAATTTATCAATATTGTCTTTTTGCTTTGTAGCTGGCAATGGCTGTAATTTTTTTACTTTATTGATGATATCTTCATTTACAGTGGAAATTGTAGTTTTATCTGTGACATCTAATGAGTTGATTAGAGAAATTTGCCATTGTGAAGGATCATCTAATAAAACAGCATTTTCATTTGTAGCTGATTGACGTAAGACTAAGCCATCTTTATGGCGAGCGATAGTAGGAGCTAGCCAATCTAAATATGATTTTGCCTGCATGATGAAATAATCAGGTAGCGTTTTTGTCGTCGTTTGCAATTGAGAACAAGCATATTGAGCAAATTTTTCCATATTGCGAACAGTACCGGTGAGTATGAGCTTTTCACGAGCTCTAGTCATAGCTACATATAATATACGCATTTCTTCTGCTTTATACTCTTTGACGATTTGTTGAATGATAGCTTGGCGAGATAAATTTTGATAGCGATAGTGATGTTTAACATCATTTACATAAAGACCTAAGCCGAGTTTTTTATGAAAGAGAACACTTCCTTGAATATCTTTGAGATTGAATTGTTTGCCGATATCAGCAAGAATTACTACAGGAAATTCAAGACCTTTGCTCTTATGAATACTCATGATACGCACTACATCTTCACTATCACTTAGATTTCTAGCTACGGCTAAATCATTTCCCATATGTTGCATTTTATGGATAAAACGCAAGAAGCGGAAAAGACCACGGAAAGAAGTCTGCTCATAATTGAAAGCTCGGTCATAGAGTGCTCTTAAATTCGCTTGGCGTACAGAGCCTTCAGGCAAGCCACCTACATAATCATAATATCCTGTATCATTGAGCAATAGCCAAATCAATTCAGGTACGCTATGACTGCGGGCATAATCTCGCCAATAATGCAATTTAGTGAGAAAATCATTTACTTTAATCTGTAATTTAGCAAATACTTTTTTATCTACAGGGAGTAATTGTTCTTGTAGCTCATTAATAGATGTCATGAATAATAAAGTTTCATACATATTTAATTGCGGATTGATAAGGCGGATATGAGCTAAATCTTCAACGGTGAAATTAAATATAGGTGAGTACAAAATCGCAGTCAGTGGTATATCTTGTTGCGGATTGTCGATTATTTGCAATAATGAAAGCATGATGCGAACTTCTGTTTCTTGGAAATATCCCGTTTCAATAGTGGCATATACAGGAATATTATCTTCGCGAAGTACATCAGCTAATATCTTAGCTTTATCTTGAACAGAACGCAGTAGGATAACGATATCTTTCCATTTTATAGGGCGATAAGTTTTTGTATGTTTATCAAAGACTAAAGGCTGTTTATTCATCAATTCTTTTATGCGAAGAGCAATATATTTAGCTTCAGCTTGAAAGCCTTGGAGCGTATCATCATTATCATTATCATCATTATCAGTTAAAGTTAATTTTTGCTGTTTATCCAATAAAGTTAATTCAATCGGTGATTTTAAAGTCAAAAATTCACTTTGAGGATAATCAAAACCGCAGTATAAGGCTTCATCTTTGCCATAAGATAATTCCCCAGCTTTTGTGGTCATGATTTGAGAAAAGATGAAATTGACGCCATCGAGGATTTCCTTACGACTGCGGAAGTTTTGGGCTAAATCAATGCGAAGACAATCTTCTTCATGAGGGTATTGATGATATTTAGCTAAGAATAATTCTGGCTCAGCTAAACGGAATTTATAAATACTTTGTTTTACATCGCCGACGAAAAATAAATTTGGTTTAGTGCGTGAAGCAATTAGATTTAAAATAGCTTCTTGAACTCCGTTTGTATCTTGGTATTCATCGACCATGATTTCTACATATTTTTCCTGTAGTGTCTGAGCGATTGGTGAAGGTATCAGCTTTGCAGCAGTGGAGTTTTCATCAGCTAGCAATTTCAAAGTGAAATGTTCAAGGTCGGAAAAATCGACTAAAGAGCGTTCATTTTTAGCTTTACTAAAAGCTTGAGAAAATTCTATGGTTATATTACATAAGCTATTGGCTTGTTTATACAATTGAGGCATATCAGAGAGTGTATCTTCAATAGTTTGTGTAAAATAATGCTCTTTTAATTGTTTGATGATTTTCTTGGTTTCATCACGAAGAGCGGAAATAGTAGCTTTATCTTCTTCATTTACAGAGAATTTTTTAGAAATTCGCAGAGCTTTAAATTTAAATTCATTGATTAAATTAAAAAAATCCTGCCAGGAAGTATCGATTAAATTATTTAAATCATAAAGAAAAGCTAAATCTTCACTGGCGATATCTGCATAAGGTGGTAAGTTTAAATCTGTAGCTAATTGATACATCTTCTGGCTATTGTCTATGGCTATATTTAAACCATCTTTGACATTGTCTTTGATTATCTGTAACCATGGGCAATCATTGAGTTCATCAGCGTTGTTGATTTGAAAATATGAAGGTAGAGCTTTTAGCCATTGTAGAGGAAAAGGCTGACTGCGAGAGTATTCATATAGTTTTAAGATAATATCATAGGTGCTATCATCGCCACGTTCATTGCCATAGGTGTCAGTGAATTCTAGAAAGTCTTCATTATCATCTTTGTCATAATTCGTTTCAAAGAGTTCTTCAAGTACATCGAGCTTTAATAATTCAATTTCTTGAGGATTAGCAAGGCGAAATTTAGGATCTAAGCCTAATTGATGAAAATATTGGCGAATGATATTTTGACAAAAAGCATGAAGTGTGGAGATTGAAGAAGCGTTTAATAATACGAGTTGACGCTCTTTATCTTTATCGGATAATTTCTCTGTGATGGCACTGGCGATACGTTCACGCATTTCAGCTGCGGCTGCATTGGTGAAAGTAACGACAAGTATTTGATTGATGTCGCATGTTTTATTTACAATGCGTTGAATTACACGCTCTACTAATACAGAGGTTTTCCCTGAGCCAGCAGCTGCGGCTACGAGGATATTTTTATCATAAGTATTTATAGCTTGTTGTTGCTGTGCTGACCAAGGCATGGAATTCCTTCTTTCTGTTTTAATTTTTCAATGATTTCTTCGTCATTGAGTTGATTTATCTCTCGATAATTATAGCCGGAGATATATTTATCAAAGCGACAGATAGCGATATATGGGCAGTATTTGCAGGCTGTTTCATCTTTTAATTTATACGGTGCGATATCAGCATTGCCCTTTAAGATTTCACTGCCAGCTTCTTTTAAAGTATTTTCGATATGTTTCATCAATAAATCGAATTCTTCTGCTGTTTTTACATAGGAACGACTTTGAGCGGAGATATCATCTTGATTTTTATTTAAACGTACTTTGATGAAATTAGAAGAGTCATCAATTTTTTTGATGATTTCTGGATCTGCCAATACCCAGCCTGGCATACGCATTTTCTTTTCAATTTCTGTTTTAATTTGTTGAACGGATAATTTATTAGTACCTGTGATGATAGGTGTTTTTAAAAAGCAATATAAAATACCAGCAGGAATGGCATTTTCCATATTATATAATTGCAAAGTAGTATTTTGAGCTACTAAAAGATACGTCAAAAGCTGTAATTTCAAGCCATAATATACTTGCAGTAGATTAATAAAAGCATTGCCTGATTTATAGTCAATGACTAGATAGTAATTATCATTAAAATCAATGCGGTCAATCTGCCCAATGATTTCTATTTTGTGATTATCTTCATCTGTAAATAATAAAGGAGGCATGGAGCTATTAGCACCGAAATCCTGCTCTAGAGCTTTAGGTGAAAATTCACTGTGTTTGGCAAATTCTACTAGACGCATCAAAGAATCAATGGATAATTGCTCAATTCTTTGCAAAAGATGTCTATAGCGATTGGAACTTAAGAGAATTTCATTTTGCAATTTAGGAGCAATCGCCTTGATAATTTGTTTGCAGATTTGCTGACATTGTTCATGAGTTACATCTTGCCATGATATTTGTCGCTTCACGAGGATTTCTCCAAATTGGTGCATGATGGCATGGAGTAAAATCCCTAAATCTGGAGCGGCAAATTTAAATTCTTTGCGTTCTTGCAGATTTAGAGCATAATGAGCAAAATGTTTGAATGGGCAATTAAAGAATTGTTCAAAGCGTGTTACACTGCCACGAAGTATTTTGCGTTTCGTATATAATTTACTAGCTAAATCAGCTGGCAATACAGGTTTTGGTGCTTGGGCGAAAATACTTTGCAGTGCCGTGGATAAAGGAACATCAGCAGTTAAGAGATAATTATAAACATCTTGCCAAAATGACGCTAAATCTTCACCATCACGAGTTTGGCGAAGAGCGGAGGTCAAATGGCTAAGTGTCTTTCTTGTTGTAGATACTTGCATGGTTTTTATCGCAAATGAGCTATCTAAAAGATTTTCTTCTAGCGTAAAATCACTTGGATAAGAGATTATTTTATCTAGAGGAATGGCTGTGAACTTTGCTTTAGGCAAAATCTTTTGTAATCTAGTTATCAAGATGGATTTATTCAGTCCAGCTCCTTCTCCATCAGCTAGAGCATAAGATACCCAAAAATAATCTGTAGCTAAGGAAAAGCCTTTGTAGAGAAGATATCTTTCGGCAAAATTATCCTCCATTGTACCGCTAGAAATATTCAGCCCTAGGCTTGCCATTAATAAACGTTCAGCATCACTTAAGATACCTTCTGTTTTACTATGGCGAGGCATGATTTTTTCATTAGCACCTAAAATATAAATAGCCTTCTTGTTGTTTAAAGTATTATGTTCAAATGGTGCAAGTGTAACATAATCATATCCAGGTGGTATCAAAGCAATCTGAATACTATCTAAGCCATCATTGATTAATTTTAAATAATTTTCAAGATTGATATAATCTTTGCCACATGTCTGCACTAATTGATCCATCAATTCAATGATATTATCCCAGATTTGATGATGTTCTTTGGCAAGGGCAATATCATTTTGCTTTTGGGCTATTTTTTCCCATAATTGCAATTGAGTCGGTATTTGCAAATCGAGCAGAAAATCATATAGGGCAAGCGTATATTCCTCGATAGTCTGCGAATTTTGGCAAGAAGTGTAGAACTTTTCTAAAGGAGCGACTAAATTGCGTCTAGTTAGATTTATAGCAGTGAAATTAGCTTCTTCTTCTAAATCTGTGCCCATAGAGTCAATTTGTTTATGATGAGAAAAACGCCAATCGCTTTCTTCACACCAGCGATTGCGACCGCGAAGACCAAAAGCTAAGACGTAATTTTCCAATTTATCAATAGCTTTGCGAGCGATAGCTTTTTGCTCTGTCAAATCTAATTGTATTTCATCTGTATTTTCTTCGAGATTTTTAAGCGATTGCAAATATTTGTCATTGAAAAAATCAGTCTTAAAAGCTCGAAATAGTGGTTCATATTGCCATGTAGAAATAGCCTCTAGGCTAGAGCGGATTAATTCAGCTAGAGGATGATGAGCAGTTTGTCGCTTGCTATCGCTGAAATAAGGAATATTAAAATCATTCAAGACTGCTTGCAATAATTCGCTATAATCTTCACTACTGCGGATTAAAATACCGATATCATAATGGCGATAATTTTCTTCGCGACATAGACGCAAAATATCACAGGCGACAGCTTCACATTCTAAACGTCGGTTAGGTGCTTCGACTATTTGAAGACCGCCAGTATAATTTTTTTTCGTCAAAGGAAATTTAAATAATTGCTCTTCGATAAAGGCTAAATCTTGTTGTTTGTGGCGGTGATTTGCTGTAAGTGTAGTTATCTTTGTAGGTAGAGCTAATTTTTTAGCCATATTATTTATCTGTTGAAATACATTGAATTGACGATGAAACAAAGCAGTAGGTGCTTCATGTTCAATATCATTTAAATTGTTGATGCATAATGTTAAATGAATATCGCTAGCTAATGCTAATAATTGTTCGACTACGCGAAAATGTTGAGGATTGAAAGCATCAAAACCATCTATCCAGATTTCAGCATCTTGGAGCCATGTACATTCAGGTAATTTTTTGATCGCAAGTTCCATCATATCTTCGCTATCGTGATAGCGACCAGACATCTGTTCATCAAGACCAGCGTAAATAGAAGTTAAATCGCTCAATTTTTGTTTGAGTGAATCATTATCAATTAGCGTTAGAATATCTTGCAAAGTAGTAACGCTGATACCAGAAGTTTTGAATTCTTCAATGATTTGCGATACAGAAGCTGTGAAATGATGTTGGCGAGCAGCCTTGGCTAAGATAGAGAGTTTTGTAGAACTTAAAACTCTAGATAATAATAATTCTTTGCCGATTTCATTGAGATGTGGATGGAGTATTCCACCGCAACGCATTAATACTTGATAGGCAAGTCTGCTCATGCCCAAGACATAAGCTCTAGTAAAACCGCCATAATCTTTTAACTCCAAAGCTAATTGACGTTCAATCGCAAAAGTCATATGGTCAGGCAATAATATAACTAGAGGTTTCCCTGTCGGTGAATGGATTAATTTTTCTTTAATGGCATTTAAACAAGCTGTGGTTTTGCCACTTCCTGCTCTGCCAATGATGAATTCTAACATAAGATTACCTCACAAATTTATCAAAAATATATTGGCTTAATTATATCATAATCGAATAAAATGACTGTTTCGTTTAGTGGTAAAATCTATTAATCATTGATAAATAAAAAAAATATTTGTATATATTACTGTCTTGTCAGCTGTTAATATTTGATGTATAATATCAAAAAATATTCCGTGAAGGAGAAATCTTGATGTTGTCTTTAAAAGAAGAAGTAGAGCAATTAAAAAAAGAAAAAAATGCTGTTATTTTGGCACATTATTATGTTCCTGATGATGTTCAAGAAGTCGCAGATTATATAGGAGATTCTTTTTATTTAAGTAAAATTGCTAAAAATATTGATGCTGATTTAATCGTATTTGCAGGAGTATCTTTCATGGGTGAAAGTGCAAAAATTTTAAATCCTAAAAAGAAAGTATTATTGCCAGATAGATATGCAGATTGTGCTATGGCACATATGGTAAGTGTTGTTAAAGTAAAAAAAATGCGTGAACAAGTCGAAGATTTAGCAGTAGTTTGTTATATAAATTCTACAGCTGAATTAAAAGCAGTCTCTGATGTTTGTGTAACTTCTGCTAATGCTGTTGAGATTGTGAAAAAATTATCAAATAAAAATATTTTCTTCATTCCAGATGGTAATTTAGGAGCATATGTAGCAAGTAAAGTTCCAGAAAAGAATATTATCTGTAATGATGGTTATTGTCCAATACATAGAAAAATAAGTGCAGATTTAGTGAATGAAACAAAAAGAGCACATCCCAATGCGTTGTTTTTAGTTCATCCAGAATGTAGTGAAGAAGTAACGAATTTAGCTGATTTTGTAGGCAGTACATCAGAGATTATAAAGTTTGCCACTAATTCTGAGGCAAAGGAATTTATCATTGGTACAGAAAATGGTGTTATGTATGAATTGAAACAAAAAAATCCAGATAAGTTATTTTTGCCAGCAATACCTAAACAATATTGTGATGACATGAAAAAAGTTACTTTAGCGAAAGTTAAAGATAGCTTAGTGAATGAAAAATATGTGGTAGAAATTGATGAAGAGTTAAGCATTAAAGCAATGAAACCACTTGAAAAAATGTTAGAATTAGCAAAATGATGAAGGTGTAAATATGCAAAATTATAAAACAGATATATTGATTGTAGGTACTGGTGCTAGTGGCTTATTTGCAGCACTACATTGCCCTAGTGATAAAAATATATTGATGATAACAAAAGACGCTGTAGAAAATAGTGATTCTTTCTTAGCACAAGGTGGTATTTGTGTCTTAAGAGATGAAAATGATTATGATAGCTTCATGGAAGATACATTGAAAGCTGGTCATTATGAAAATAGAAGAGAGTCTATAGATATAATGATACGTTCTTCTCGTGAAGTCATAAATGAATTGATTGGCTATGGTGTAGATTTTGCTAGAAAAGAAAATGGTGAATTGAATTATACAAGAGAAGGTTGTCATTCTAAAGCTAGAATTTTATTTCATGAAGATATCACAGGTAAAGAAATCACTAGAAATCTATTAAAAGCAGTACAGAAATTACCTAATGTGCGTATTTTAGAATATGTCACTATGTTAGATTTAATTGAACGAGATAATACTTGTTTTGGCATTTTGGCTAAGGATAAAAATAATGAGTATTTGACCATTGAAGCAGATAATACAATTTTAGCTAGTGGTGGTATAGGTGGATTATATGAACACTCCACAAATTATCCTCATTTAACAGGTGATGCTATAGCGATAGCACTTCGCCATAATATAGAACTTGAAAATCCAGATTATGTACAAATTCATCCAACTTCATTATATACAAACAAGCCAGGCAGAAGCTTTTTAATCTCTGAATCGGTAAGAGGTGAAGGAGCAAAATTATATGGCAAAGATGGAAAGCGTTTTGCAAATGAAGTTTTGCCTAGAGATTTAATGACAGCAGAAATAAAAAAACAAATGGCAAAAGATAATATGCCTTATGTTTGGTTGGATATGACAGTTCTTGGTAAAGATGTGATTTTAAATCATTTTCCTCATATCTATGAAAAATGTCTTGAAGAAGGCTTTGATGTAACTAAACAATGGATACCTATTGTACCAGCACAGCATTATTATATGGGTGGTATCCATGTAGATAAATACAGTAAAACTACAATGAACAATTTATATGCCGTTGGTGAGACAAGTTGTAATGGAGTTCATGGAGCAAATAGATTGGCTAGTAATTCATTATTAGAAGGATTGGTCTTTGCTAAAAGAGCAGTTAACAAAATTCATGATGATGAAAAATTACAACATAAAAAATACGATATAGATTTCGCTCAATTAGCAAATAATGTACAACAAAATATAGATAGAGAAAAAACAATCTTAGCTCAAGAATATAAACAAGCTATTTTTGATGAAATGGATAAAGTGAGAAGTGCAAGATGAATGAAATAACAATGAAAATGAATGCAGATAAATTGATCTTGATGGCATTGCAAGAAGATATCACTAGTGAAGATGTAACAACTAATGCCATTATGCCGGAAAAAGTTTTGGGTGAAGTGGATTTAATCTGCAAAGGTGAAGGTGTAATAGCAGGCTTAGCTGTATTTGCTAGAACCTTTGAATTATTAGATAAAGATACCGAAATCACATTTATGGCTAAAGATGGCGATAAAGTGAACAAAGGAGATTTACTTGCCAAAATAAAAGGCGATATTAGAGTGTTATTATCAGCCGAGCGAGTGGCATTGAATTATTTACAGCGAATGAGTGGAATTGCTACATATACAAATCAAGTAGTAAATCTATTAGCAGGCAGTAAAACAAAATTATTAGATACGAGAAAGACAACACCGAATATGCGTATTTTTGAAAAATATGCTGTTACAGTAGGTGGAGGAAATAATCATCGTTATAATCTATCTGATGGTATCTTATTAAAAGATAATCATATTGGAGCTGCTGGTAGTGTAAAAAAAGCTATAGAATTAGCTAGAGCATATGCTCCATTTGTACGCAAAATAGAAGTTGAAACAGAAAATTTAGATATGGTAAGAGAAGCCCTAGAAGCCAGAGCAGATATCATCATGCTAGATAATATGAGCATAGATATGATGAAAGAAGCCATAAAACTCATAGACGGAAAAGCTCAAACTGAATGCTCAGGAAATGTAACTAAAGAAAATATACAAGCATTAGCTAAAATCGGTGTGGACTTTATTTCTAGTGGTGCATTGACTCATTCAGCACCAATTTTAGATTTATCATTAAAGCATTTGCATAGAATTTAATTATAAATTAGGGAGTGGAATTGATGTTATTACAAAGATTGGAAGCTTTGCCAGTAGGTAGTTTCCATTATAAGTTATTAGTTATCACAGGTCTTGGTTGGTTATTTGATGCGATGGATACAGGGCTTATAGCCTTTGTATTACCTGTACTTGGTAAAGAATGGGGCTTGTCTGCTGGACAGATGGGTGCTATCGGCTCTATCGGTCTTGTGGGTATGGCAATAGGTGCAGTAATCGCAGGTTCTATCGCTGATAAATTCGGTCGTAAAGCTGTATTTTCTGCAACAGTAATTTTGTACAGTATAGCCACAGGACTTTGTGCAGTTTCATGGAGTTATGAATCCTTGTTGATTTTCCGCTTCTTCGTCGGTTTTGGTCTAGGCGGTGAACTTCCAGTAGCGGCGACACTCATGTCTGAATATGCACCAACTAATTTACGCGGTAGATTTATCGTCTTATTAGAAAGCTTCTGGGGCGTGGGCTGGATAGCAGCTGCTTGTATTGCTTACTTATTCATTCCTGTTTATGGTTGGCATTATGCTTTTATCATCGGTGCTTTACCTGCTATTTATGTATTTTTCATTCGCTTGCATATGCCTGAATCTGTAAGATACTTATTATCTAAAGGCAAAGTAGAAGAAGCTCAAAAAATTGTAGATGATTTGGAAATGCGTCTTGGTGTTAAATACACTGGCGATTTAAAAGCAACAGCTGACGACGTACCTACAGAAAAACCAAAATTAAAAGATTTATGGTCTGGTAAATATTTAGCAAGAACAATCATGCTTTGGATTGTATGGTTTGGTATTGTTTATAGTTATTATGGAATTTTCACATGGCTTCCTGCTATCGTTTATCAGCAAGGTTTTGCCTTTGTAAAAACTTTTGAATATGTGCTTTTAATCACTTTTGCTCAGCTTCCTGGATATTTCTGTGCGGCATGGCTCGTGGATAAATTAGGCAGAAAATACACATTATCTTTATTCTTATGTATGAGTGGTGTAGCAAGTTATTTCTTCGGACAAGCTCAAAGTGCAGAAATGATTATTTTCTGGGGCTGTGTGATGTCCTTCTTTAACCTTGGTGCATGGGGCGTTGTTTATACTTATACACCAGAACTTTATCCAACAGCTATTCGTGCTATGGGCAGTGGTTGGGCAGCAGGTATCGGTCGTATCGGTGGTATGGCTGCTCCACTTGTTGTAGGTATGATGATAGAAGCTGGCAGTGATATGCATACTGTTTTCTACATGTTTGCTAGTGTATTTATCATTATTGCTGTAGCAGTATTTGCTTTAGGTGTAGAAACTAAACAGAAAAACTTGGAAAATATTTAAATATAATCTAGATAAAAATAGCAGGTACAAAATGTATCTGCTATTTTTGTTTTATCGGCAAAATAAAATTGAAAAATAATTGATATTTTTGGTTGATAACTTGCCGATAACGGCATAAAATTAAAAGAATTGAAGGTGAGATTATGAAATATTGTTCAGTAGCACAAATAGCGTCAAAATGGAATTTGTCAGAAAGAACAGTGCGAGATTATTGTACTAAAGGCAAGATAGTGGGAGCTTTTTTGACTGGAAAGACATGGAATATACCAGAAACAGCTCAAAGACCATTGCGAAAAAAACGCAATAAAAAAATCACAAATAATTTATTAGCTATTTTGCGAAGAGAAAAAGAAAGTAAACTTTCTGGTGGCATTTATCATAGATTACATTGTTTATAAAGACGAATAAAATGTATTTATAAGTTAATTTCTTAAGATTGAATAAGACATGTGAGACAATAAAGAATATAAATTATCTAAAAAAACTGCACCCCAAAAGTTATTTTTTAGGGTGCAGTTTACTATTTATCTCTTTTTTATTATTTAGTGATTAATTCAATTAATTTTAAAGTCATTTCACAAGATTTTACAAAGGATTTCATCGGTAAGAATTCACAATTAGAATGGAAATTATGTGCACCTGTGAAATAGTTTGGTGTCAAAATGCCCTGAGAGGAAATGAATGAGCCATCTGTACCACCACGCATAGCGATAGTTTGCGGTTTAATATCCAAATCTGCCATAGCTTGATAGATATAATCGATACATTGTTTATTATCATCAGTTACAGCATTTTCGATATTTGCATAAGTATCGCTCATAGTCAAAGTAATCTCTGCTTTAGGGTGGCGTAATTTTAAAAATTCAACAGCATCTCTTATCTGCTGTTTACGTGCTTCATAAAGTGTTTTGTTATGATCACGGATATTCATAGAAACAGTAGCTTCTAATACATTAGCATCAATACCATTTATCCAGATATATCCTTCTGTTTTTTCTGTATGCTCAGGAGTTTGCATGCGATCAAAACTATTTATGAGATCAGTAGCCACAAGCACAGGATTTACTAATACACCCTTAGCAGACATAGGGTGAGCCGTAACGCCTTTTATATGAACTTTAGCACTACCTGCATTAAATGTTTGATAGATAACTTCACCGAGTTCACAGCTATCAATAGTATAAGCAAAATCTACAGGGAATTTGCTAAAATCTAGTTTTTTACTGCCTTTTAGGCCAATTTCTTCATCTGGAACAAAAGCAACATAGATATCTCCATGTAAAATCTGTGGATTTTCCCAAAGTGTTTCTAAGGCAACTACGACATTACTGATAGCTGCTTTATTATCAGCACCTAAGACAGAAGTTCCATCACTTACAAGGATATCATCGCCAATATATTTTTCAATTTCAGGGTGTTGTGCTGTAGTCAAATAAATATTTTTTTCAGCATTTAGACAGATATCGCCACCTTGATAATTTTTGATTATCTGAGGCTTAATATCTGGAGATAGACAGACATCGACAGTATCTAAATGAGCCACCCAGCCAACAGTTGGCACTTTGTGATAATCACTAGGTAAATTAGCAGGTAATTTTCCTGTTAATACCCCGTATTCACTAATTTCTAAATCAACTAAGCCTAATTTTGCTAAATCTTCTTGTAAAACTTTTGCCAATTCAAGTTGTCCTGCTGTACTAGGAACAGTATCTTGAGAAGCATCGCTTTGGCTAGTGATCGCTACATAACGAAAAAATTTTTCTTGGAGTTTTTGTGCTAAAGACATATAAAGACGGCCTTTCTTTAAAGAATTCTTCTAGGATATACATAATCGGCTTGGAAGCCCAATGGAATATCAAAGAACCAAAATACATATAACATTATAGTTAAAACGATTAATAATGCTATAGTATATGGTAACATTAATGAGCTTAAAGTACCAATACCTGCATTTTTCACGTATTTTTGGCAATAAAGAATGATTAGTGGATAAAAAGCAAACATTGGAGTTACGACATTTACCGCAGAATCACTGATGCGGAAGGCAACCTGTGTAAGCTCTGGAGCGATACCTACAGCCATGAGCATCGGTACGAAAATCGGTGCAAGGATTGCCCATTTTGCCGAAGCTGAAGTAATGATGAGATTTAATAGAGCAACGAAAATAATAATGCCCAAGATGGTAATCTGTGGTGGTAATGCTAGGGATTTTAAAAACTCAGCACCGGAAATTGCAATCAAGGCACCAATGTTAGAAGTACCAAAAGCAAAAAGGAATTGAGCTGCAAAGAAATAAAATACAATTAATTGCACTAAGGTTTTTGTAATATCTTCCATAGCATTAGTAACATCTTTTGGTGATTTGAATTTACCGACCAAAATACCATATACAAGTCCTACTGTACCAGTAAATACAAATAATAAAGATACGATTGACTGCATGATAGGAGCTTGGAAACTAGCAATGACTCCATTTGGATCACGAAGCAAAGAATCTTCTGGAAGTAAAGCCATCACTAAGCCAATGATCATTAATACCAATACGCCAGTGGCAATGAGGAAAGCACGATTTTCCTTTGGTGTAATAGCAGTTTGAGCATTTTCATCAACGACAATATCTTTATCTAGCGGATAAGTTTTCCAAAGCCAAGGCTCAGAAATTTTTTCTGTAATATACCAACAACTTAAAATAACGATAAAAGTAGAACCAAAAGCATAAAAATAATTACAAAGCACATTTACTTGATATGTTGGATCGATAATTTGAGCAGCACTTTGCGTAAAACCTTGAATAACAGGATCAATAGCGGATGGTGTATAATTGGCAGCAAACGCTCCTGCGATACCAGAAAATGATGCCCCAATCCCTGCTAATGGATGCTTGCCACTAGCATAAAACATATAAGCAGCTACTGGAATGATGATAACATACCCAGTATCAGGGCCTAAATGGCTAATCATACCTACAACAATAATAATTGGTGTAATTAAAAATTTTGGCGTAATCGAAAGGATTTTTTTCAAACCCGTATTGATATACCCAGAACCATCAGCAATCCCAATACCTAAAGTAGCAACAATAACCATAGCTAAAGGAGGAAATCCTGCATAATTTGTTACCATTTTACTGAGTAGTAGCACAATATTAGCAGGGCTGAGCATATTATTAACAACGATAGGCTCGCCTGTAGTTGGGTGAACATAATTAAAATGAATCTGTGAAAGAATAGCAGATAAAATGCAAACGAGGACAAATGCACCTACGAATAAAATCGTAATATCTGGAATTTTATTACCTACTCTTTCAATCAAACCTAAAATACCATTACTTTGAGATTTCTGCGTATTTTCCATAAAATATATGCTACTAAAAATGTGGACAGAAATTTGTGTAATCAAGTCCAAATTTTCCAATATTTTTATATAATGAACATTATGTATATAACTAAAAACAAATCTCTATCTAGTAGCTACTCCTTTTTATAGATTTTTTTAGTCTTTACATTTTTAAAAGACTTTATATGTAAAAATAAAATATATATATTGTATAAAATATCTACTCTAATTAATAAAAACATATTTATACTTCTAGGAAGTATATCAACTAAGATAATATCTGTCAACATGTTATTAATATGAAATCTAGTAGTCTTTTGAACAATTCATCCATTTATAGATAGTGTATAATAAAATAATATATTGATATATTTGAGAAGGGTTTATTTTATGTTGAATAAAACTATAAATTATTATAAAAATAAAAAGAAGTATTTACATTAACTTTAAATGAAAATCTAAAAGATATTATAAAAAATAAAGTTTTTGTAGATAATATGAGAGATATTTTAAAGTATAGAACGATAGAGTATTATAGAAGAAGATATAATATTGGTTTATATAATATAAATTGAAATGGAGTAAGTATGTATAGATTAAGAAATTTAAACAATATTTTAGGAGATCATAAAGAATTAGAAAAACAAACAATATTTTTAGCTGATACAGATAGTTTAAATGATCCATTAGAAAGCTATATTAAATATTATTGGCAAGGTGATAAAATAATTTGGGATAATTTTTTTAGACATTATATACTTTGTTTGGATACGACTATTGCACTATATCAGTTTGCTCCTGATAAAATGGAAGATACGAAAAATGATATACCTGTACATCTAATGTTCAGTGAACAGACAGATGTATATAAAGAAATCATACAAAGGATATTTTTAAATTTTAAAAATGATGTTTTAATGCAAAATTTAATAAATCATTTATTAGACAATTATACAAAGAAAATATATAAGGATAACTTATATGATATATTGAACCTTATTGAACCATATATTCAGTGGTATATTATTAAAGAGAAAAATAATAATAAGATAAAAGAAGAAATATTGTATAATATAAAAAATAAATTAGATAAAAATTTGCAAGATATATTAAAAGAAGATTGTTCATTGGAAACTATTTTAAAATGTACAACTGCATTAAGACAGACATCTATATATTTTAATAAATTTAATTTAAATGATTTTAATTTAAAATATATTCAAGCTTTGAGAAAATTATCGTCATGTAAAATATATATAGCATGTTTTTCTGAAGAATGTTCAAATGTTGCTCTTTGGGGATATTATGCTAATAATCATACAGGAGTATGTTTAAAATTTAAAGATTTTATTAAAGATAATGGTAATTTATATTTAAAATTAAAAAATCCTATTAATAATGAAATTAGAGATTATAAATTGAATAAAGTTATTTATAAACCTAATGATAAAGAAGTAAATTTTTTTACAAATATAGGTGTTTTACCTATGGGAATTTTAACAAATAATTGGTATTATGATGAAAATCATAATAGTAGCGAATATTTTCTTCAAATGAGAGGAGATAAAGGAAATTTAGATGAGTGGAGAAAAAAATACTGGGATAATATAGATAATTGTATTTGTTATAAACTATCTGATTGGAAAAACGAAAAAGAATGTAGGATATCTTTAGTAGATACGTTTCATAGATTTAAAGATGAAAATAGTAGAGTTTTTAACTATGATTTTAATGACTTGGAAGCTATTATATTTGGTATGCGTACACCAATAAAAGAACGTATGAAAATTATAAATATTATACGAAAAAAATGTAAAGAAAATAATAGAGATTCATTTGATTTTTATGAGATGAAGTATAATGATGTTAATTTTGAATTTAAACCACATAAATTGTATATTAATATAAAATAAAAGAAAGACTGCACCTTTAAAAGTGCAGTCTATTTTTTATTCAAATTTTACATCAGGTAAACTATTAACTATTTCTTGAGTTTTTAAGCTTACAGTCATAACGCTTAAGAGTAAGTCTAAAATATAACGTGGTTGGTTATGTTCAGTAGCCCAATCATTTGGATTGTTTTCAATTCCAGAGGCTTTATCTATTTTTACCTGATATCTTTCCATAATCCATTCTACTGGCGAACGACCATTTACTATATAATTATAAACATCAAGGGGGATATTTTTAATAGTGATATCGTTATTATAAATAATAGTATCTTTTTGGTCTTTTTTAGGGAATTTTATTTTTGATACAGTATAATTACCACAATCGCCCTCAATAATAACACCTTCTGGTGCTTTTTGATTTTCATAATTCAAATGAATATCTGCTAAATCTCGACCAGCTTTAGAAATTTGCCAAAATACTTTTGGTTCATCTACAAGGAAAATACGAGGAAAAGATTTTTTCAAGTCAGCAGAAAAATTTTGGCGATATTTTGGTAAATGTAAAAATCCATATACATAGAAGAAAATATCTTCTTTGGTAACTTTTTTTCCGTATAAATCTTTAGCTTGTTCAAAGATAAAATCAGTAATACCATCATGACGAATATATTCTTCTTTGTCTTCATCAAAAAGGCTTTGTTCTATTTTTGCTCTTTGCTCATAATAGTATAATGGAAAACATTGTGTTACTCCATTTCCAGTTTTTATGAAAGCTAAATCAGTTACCATATTTGTTATTAATACGGCAAAATCTAATCCGCCAACACCAGAAATACAAATTAAAAAGTTATTTGATTTATTCGTAGGGAATAATTGTGGTAATTGATAAACACGACTATTTAAATTTCTATTGAAATAACAATATTGTTTAAAAAAAGGTCTATACATAGATATATAAATACTATTAGAATTATAACTATATTTTTTGCCATTTAATAAATCTCTATCTTTTTGAATTGCATCCCAAGAAAAAAATCTTTTATCCTTATTTATAAAATCATTAATATTTGATATTTTTTCTTTTTCTTTTTGATATCGTTCTACTTCATTATTATAAAAATTTATTGTTCTTTGTATGTTGTTAGATAAAAATTCTTTATTAGTATTGTAACACCAAGCATCTCTAGATGTTAATAAACCATTACTATATGAATCATAGAAAAATTTTTGTTTTAAATCTTTATCTTTTTTATTGCCTATAATTATATAGTTTTCAAAAATGTTATTTCTCTGATTAACCCAATCATTTTTTTCATTTGGTTTTAATATTTTTACTGGAAATTTACTATTCATACAAGATTTTAGATGTTTTATAATATCTAATTTTTGTTTTTTTAATAGATTATCACCTATATCATGGTAATAAATTTCAGCTTTTCTATTATTTTTTTTAGGATTTTTTATTAAAATGGTTATTGCTACTCCAGTCATTATATCAAAAATATTTTGACCTTCTCGTTTAACTGCTTGACCAGATTTTCCCCTAATAGCTCCACGTAGATTAAAAATATAGATAGAAGAAAATTCTTTTTCTAAACAATTACGAAACCCATCTGTAGCCATACCATCAATCCAACCAGAATTAGTGATAAAAGCAATGATACCGCCATTTTTATCATCAATTCTATCACTAGCCCAGCGAAAGGCTTTTATATAACTATCATATAAATTTCTACATAATGTGGCTGTTGAATGTTTTACATATGTTTCAGCGATACGTTTTTCTAATAAAGGATAAGATTCGTTTTGAGCATTATCATTTGCAGAACGTTGCCCTATAGAATATGGTGGATTGCCGATTATAACTTTCATTGGTGTTTTCTTTTGGTCGATAACTCTTTGAAAATTGCCAGGAAACATATCTGACCAAATATTAGCAAAGCCATCAGCTTCTATTTTTTCTCCATTGGCTATAGTTTCACCTAGTTGGAAGGTATCAGTTAAGCAAATGCCTTCGAATGGAATATAGTTATCTTTTTCTGCCATATCATGGAAAGTATTTTCTATATTAATAGATGCGATATAATAGGCGAGTAATACAATTTCATTGGCGTGTAGTTCTTTTGTGTATTTACGTATTAAATCTTCTTTTCGTATTAATCCTAATTCTAATAAACGAGTTATAAAAATTCCTGTTCCAGTAAATGGGTCTAATATATGAATATTTTCATCACTTAAACCGTGTTTTCTGCCAAATTCTTTCTTGAGAATATCATTGACAGAATTTAAAATGAAATCGACTATTTCTATAGGTGTATAAATAATACCCAATTTTTTGACGGTTTTTTTCAAAGCGGATTTGAAAAAATTATTGTATAATTTTTTAATAATAGCTTGTTTTCCTTCAGCATTATCAATATTTTCACAACTTCTTTGTACAGTTTTATAAAATTTATCTAATTCTTCACGTTCTTTTTCTAATCCTTGATTATCTAATAATGATAAGATTTCACTCATGGATTTAGAAACTGGATTGTTTTTTACAAAAGAATAATTTTCGAATAATGCTTCAAAAACAGGTTGAGTAATTAGATGTTGTGAAAGCATATCAATGGCATCTTCTGTACTTATATATGGATTAATATTTTTATGCAAACCTTTTAAGAATTTGTCAAAAGCTTTTTTATGTTCTCCATCTTTTTGAATTAATTGTTCTATGCGTTCTTTATGGCGACGTGCTATTTCAGCGACATTATTTGCCCAATCTTCCCAATAGCGTTTAGTGCCAACTTTAGGTACCATCTTAGCATAAATAGCCTTTTGCAATTTTGAAAAATATAAAGGAATATATTCATATTTTTTATGATTTTCATTAACGGTTTCAGTTGTTCCTTCTTCTTTAGTGCCATAAGGAGTACCATCTGGTTCAGGTGTGCCACCTACTAAAATTTGTTTAGGTTTTGTCTTATTAAATTCTATTTTATTAATTGTAGCTTCAAAACGGTCATCATGTGCACGCAAAGCATTTAATACGCTCCATATTGTAGAAAAATCTTTGCTTTCTTCTAAAGCAAGTTCAGGTTCTACATTTGGGGGTACTACTACAGGAATAATAATATAGCCATATTTTTTATCGTAAGTAGAATTTGTAGGAGGTCTACGCATAACGCGACCTACAGATTGAACTACATCAACTTGTGAATTTCTTGAGGATAAAAATATTATGGCATCTAATGAAGGAACATCAACACCTTCAGATAAGCAACGTACATTAGTTAAGATATGGCAATCTGTATTATCTGTATTAGTATTTTTTAACCATTGTAAGTTTTCTTCGCGTTCAATAGCATTCATTGAGCCATCAACATGCTTAGCAGAAACATTTACAGTTTTTACTCTTTCTTCTTTGGATAAAGAATCATAATAATCATCAGCGTAATTATTAAAAATATTGCTTATTGCTTTAGATGTTTTTATATTAGAACAAAATGCAAGTGCTGTGTGCATAAATCCAGGATCTACTTCTTTTAAATTTAATGAATCTAAAGTCATGCGTTTAGAAAGAGCATTGATACAGCCAATTAATTTAGAAGCACTATCTGTAGTGATTTCTGTGCCTTTATCAGCAATGGCATTTTGGATACTTGCAGGAATTTGGTCTTCACCTATAGTTAATACTATTACTTTATAATCAGATAAAAGACCTTTTTCCACAGCTTCACTGAACCCAATGCGATATATTTCTTCACCATATTTTTCTATATCGTCCATAGAACAAAGTTCTGCATAACCTTGACGAGCCTTTTTCTTAGCTTCTTCGGTATAAATACGTGGTGTAGCTGTCATATAAAGGCGATGTTTAGCTTGTAAAAAGTTATTATCGTGAACTTTTACAAATGCTGAATCATCTGTACCTTTTATTTTTATACCTGTAGTGCGATGAGCTTCATCACATACAATCATATCGAATATATATTTAGATTTATCTTCTATTTTTACAAAAGGTGTATTATTTGCTGATTGAAAAATATTATTATCATTTATTTCATTTGCACTTGAAAGTAAATGTTGTTGGATTTTGTGTACTACATCAATAGATTGGTATGTAGAAAAAATGATTACCATACCACCAGTTTTACTTTGTTGTATAAAACGCTGTTTAATTTGATAAATAGCAGTATCTACATTTGTAGTAGCTGGAAATGGTAAATCAATAGTAGAAGTATCATCTGAATCAGAATTTTTACTTTTTACTTTAGAAGAACTAGTATCTGAACAAATACATACAGGATAGATTATTCCAGTAGTATCATTTAGCCATGATTTTAATGTTTGAGATAATAATGCTATTGAAGGAACTAAGAATAAAATAAATCCATTTTTATTTGTTTCTTGTTCTACAACATTTAAGGCTGTGTAAGTTTTACCTGTACCACAAGCCATGATGAATTTACCACGTTCTTTAGTTTTAAAATATTCATGTGCTAAGGCAATAGCTTTTCTTTGATGTTCTCTAGGTGTCTTTTTCTTTAATTGTACAGATTTTCCTGTTTCACCATCAGCGAGAGCTTGCCAATCAATAGAAGCATTATCGAGTTCATAAAATCCAAGTCTTTTAAATTCTATGCGTTGTTTTTGTATTAATTGTTCGGCATTTTTCCCAAAACTTTTTTTAGTATCAATCCAAAGACACAAAGAAAATTCTTGTGATTGTCCTTTGTCATCTAAAAATCTTCTATTAGAATTAGCAATAAAATGACTTATATCATCAAGATTAATAGTTGTTTTTTCGTCATAGAATTTGCATTGAATAGACCAGTATTCATCATTAATAGTTAAAGCAACTAAATCAATACCTAAATCACTACCACCGAAATCTTTTCTATATGGAAATTCACTCCATAACCAAACTTCTTTTAATTCGTTTGCATATAAAGGATAAGATAATAAAAAACGTTTCATAAGCATTTCAAAACGTTCACCTTTATTGCGTTCATTCCATGATTTTTTTCTGTATATATCTAAAATTTGTTGAAACGACATTAAAAAACTCCTAATTACAAAATATATATAAATAGGATATGAAAATTTAATTTAAAAGTAAAGAAAAATAATATTTTTTATAGAAAGAAAAAATAATCTTAAAATGGTAAAATAATTTTAGTATAAAAACTTATAAGGAGATGAGACATTTTGATAAAGATAATGTTTGTATGTCATGGTAATATCTGTCGTTCAACTATGGCTGAATTTGTGATGAAGGATTTAGTGCGAAAAGCGGGTTTAGTTGATAAATTCATTATTAATTCTTCAGCTACAAGTCGTGAGGAAATCGGCTGTGATACTCACTATGGCACAAAAGCAAAACTTCGTGAGATGAATATTCCTTTTAGCAAGCGAAAAGCTGTACAGATAACAAAGCAAGATTATGATATGTATGATTATATTATCGTGATGGATAATAATAATTTACGCAATCTAAGCTATGTTATCGGTGAAGATACGGAGCATAAAGTATATAAAATGATGTCTTTTGTCGGCGAAAATCGTGATGTAAAGGATCCATGGTATACAGATAATTTCGATGAAACATATGCAGATATAGATAAAGCTTGCAGGGCATTACTTGCTAAATTAATAAAAGAATATAGTTTGGCATAAAAAAATAGGAATGATATTTTAGTATCATTCCTATTTTTAAGTTAAAGCTTATTTTTTAGCGATTACTTCTATTTCAATCAAGGCACCTTTTGGTAATTTGCTTACTTCTACACAGGAGCGAGCAGGATATGGTTGTGTAAAGTAAGTAGCGTAGATTTCATTTACTTTAGCGAAATCATCAATATTTGTGATGAATACAGTTGTTTTGATTACATTTTCCCATTTGGCACCAGAAGCGTTGATTACTGCTTGAGCGTTTTTCAATGCTTGATGAGCTTGAGCTTCGATACCTTCAGCCATTTCTCCAGTAGCTGGGTTTAAAGCGATTTGACCAGAGGCAAAAACAAGGTTGTCGATTTCGATAGCTTGAGAATAAGGTCCTACAGCACCAGGTGCATTAGTTGTTTGAATTACTTTCATAAAATTCACCTCAATAGATTTAATAAATGTAAATATGTATACTTAGATACAGTTAATATTCTATCATTAAATGGTTTTTTTGCCTATGAAATAATTTTTTAGATATTTCAAGGTTAAAAATATATCTTTATACTAAAATTTGTTATAATTAGAGTTATGTTTAAAGAAAGTGAGGTATTTTATCGTAGCTCTTTGAGATAAGATAATTATGGACAACAATAATAAACAATTTAGAAGAGTAGTGAAAAGAAAAGATAAAGTACAATTGCATATAGCTTATTTATTCATAGGATTAATGGCTTTAATTATGATTGTTTTGGCTAGATATGCTTGGGTACAGATAGTACGTGGTGACGATATGTTGACGCGTTTGAAAACGCAGGTACAGGAAGCATCTGTACTTCATGTGCCACGTGGTACGATCTATGATGCGGATATGAAAGAGTTGGCTATAAGCACGATGGTTAGCTCTTTGTTTATCGATCCAAATCATGTACAAGATGCTGAGCAGACAGCTAAAGATGTAGCACCTTTAATAGGTCTTACAGAGCAAGATATTTTAAAAGATATCGCTCAAGGTGGTGGTTTTGTCTGGGTAAAACGACAGATGGAACCAGAAGAGACAAAGGCTTTAAAAAATCTGATTAAAGAAAAACCTGAATATGGAGCTTGTCTTGGTTTTATTCAGGAAAGTAAGAGATATTATCCAAATGATATGTTGGCAGCAAATGTAATTGGCTTTGTCGGCACTGATGATAAGGGGCTAGATGGTATAGAGCAACAATTTGACGGCATGATAAAAGGTGAAGAACAGACTTCATCTATTTTTACAGATGCTCTGGCTAGACCGATTTTAGACTCTGTATTTATGAAAAATTCACCAGTTGATGCCAACTGCAAAAATATTCAATTGACTATTAACGCACAATATCAATTTATCGTAGAGAAAGCTTTGGAAAAAGCAATGATGGATCATGGTGCGGAGTCTGTTACTGCTATAGTAATGAACCCGCAAAATGGAGATATTTTGGCGATGGCTTCTCGTCCATCATATGATCCCAACAATTTCCATAAATATGATCCTAGCGTTTGGAAAAATAGAGCTGTATCTGATATTTATGAACCAGGCTCTACATTTAAATCCATTGTAGCGGCAGCAGGTTTTCAGGAAAAATTAGTATCACCGACAGATATTTTCGTAGATCCAGGTGTCATTGAAGTATCAGGAAGAACTATTCAAAACTGGAGTGGCGATAGCTTCGGTACAGTTACATTCTTAGATGTTGTAAAAAATTCTATCAATACAGGTTTTGCTCAACTTGGCTTGCAATTGGGCGGAGAAAGATTGATGAATTATGCCCGTAAATTCGGTTTTGGTGAACGTACAGGTATTGAGCTTCCAGGGGAAGAATCTGGTATTTTATTCAATCCAAAAGACATGGTAGCCTCTGATGTGGCGACTTCTTCTATTGGGCAGAGTATAGCCGTAACACCACTTCAAATGGTCACAGCGATGTCGGCGATAGCAAATGATGGTGTTTTGTTGAAACCACATATCGTAAAGGCTATTTATAATGCTGATGGCACTGTATATCAAGAAACAGAAAAAGAAGAAGTGCGTCGCTGTATTGATTCTGATGTAGATAAAACTTTGAAATCTGTATTGGAACAGGTAGTATCTACAGGTGGTGGCTCTAAAGCAAGTATTGAAGGTTATCACATTGCTGGTAAAACAGGTACAGCACAAAAGATCGATATGGTAAATGGTGGATATTTGCCAGGTAGATATATTGCGTCATTTTGTGGTTTTGGACCAGTGGAAAATCCGCAGTTCACAGTATTAGTCATTATCAATGATCCTGCTGGTGGTGAGTACTATGGTGGGCAGATAGCAGCACCTATTGCTCATGATATTTTTGTTCAATTGTTTAGATATGCTAATATTAAGCCGATCAATGGCAATCAGAGCTTATTAGAGGATATCAATGGGAATGGAAATACAGGAAAAAGTCAATAAGTATTAAAAATATGTTGATGAAAATGAATTTATCATGTGGTAAACTTTTAATTTAAGGCATTATGTTGTAAAATTAAGATTACTACATATTTAGTTATAATAAAAAAAGGTAGGTTAAAATAATGCTCGATATAAAATTTGTCAGAGATAACCCTGAATTAGTATTACAAAACTTAAAAAACAGAAATAATCCAATGAACCTTGACCGTTTCATGGAACTTGAAAAACAACGTCGTGAAATCATCGCTGAAACAGAAGCTTTAAAAAGCCAGAAAAATGCTGTTTCTAAAAAAATCAGCGAAATGAAAAAGAATAAAGAAAATGCTGATGCTGTAATTTTAGAAATGCGTCAAGTTGGTGAAAAAATTAGCCAATTAGATAAACAACTCCGTGAAATTCAAGATGAATTACATGATATTTTACTTCGCATTCCAAATATGTGCCATGAATCTGTGCCAATCGGTAAAGATGATAGCGATAACCCAGAAGTACGCCGTTGGGGCACTCCTCGTGAATTTGATTTTGAACCAAAAGCTCATTGGGATATCGGGGCAGACCTTGACATTTTAGATCCAGAAAGAGCTGCTAAAGTTACTGGTGCACGCTTCACTTTCTATAAAGGTTTAGGTGCAAGACTTGAACGTGCTTTGATCAACTTCATGATGGATTTACATGTAGATAAACAGGGCTATACAGAAATGCTCGCTCCATTTATCGCTAACAAAGACAGCATGACAGGTACAGGTCAGTTACCTAAGTTCTCCGAAGATATGTTTAAATTAGAAGGCATGGATTATTATCTAGTACCAACTGGTGAAGTTCCTGCTACTAATTTCCATCGCGATGAAATCTTAGATGGCGATAAATTACCAGAATACTACAGCGTATATACTGCTTGCTTTAGAGCAGAAGCTGGTAGTGCTGGCCGTGATACTCGTGGTCTTATTCGTCAACATCAGTTCAACAAAGTTGAAATGATTAAATTCGTAAAACCAGAAACTTCTTATGAAGAATTAGAAAAAATGACTCATAATGCTGAAGAAGTATTACAGCTTTTAGAAATCCCATATCATGTAGTAAAACTTTGCACAGGTGATATCGGCTTCACTGCTGCTATGACTTATGATATTGAAGTATGGCTCCCTAGCCAGAATATGTATCGTGAAATTTCTTCTTGCTCCAATGTTTGTGATTATCAGGCACGTCGTGCTAATATTAAATTTCGTCGTAGCCCAGGTGCAAAACCTGAATTCGTACACACATTGAACGGCTCTGGTCTTGCAGTAGGTCGTACAGTAGCTGCTGTATTGGAAAACTATCAGCAAGCAGATGGTTCTGTAGTAATTCCAAAAGTGCTTCGTCCATATATGGGTGGCATTGAAGTAATTAAAAAACCAGAATAATATAAGTGATAATTTAATAAGATAAATAAAAGCTCATCAATTTCAATTTTGATGAGCTTTTGTCGTATGGCAAGTATTTAAATTATATGGTATAAATAAAATATAAATTGAGTATACGAGGTGATACAATGAAGAATTTAAAAATATTTTTAGCAGTAGGTTTACTTTGTTTTGGCTTATCTATGTCCATGGCAGAGGCAAAAACTATAACTTTAGATAAGACAAAAGTATTAGTTCCTCAAGGTTTTAGCGTGGCAAATGATGATTTAAAATTTAAAAAGGGTACAGTAGTGGAATTAAATGAGAATAATGAAGTTGTATCAGGTGTATTAAATCGCGATATTGCACTTCGTCCTACTGGCTGGCGAAATGTAATCAATGATTATTATGAGGAAAGTAATAATAGCATTTTCTATCCACGTATTTTTCACCCATTCACAAGTGTATCTATTCCTTTTCCAACATATGCACATGTGCGTTATAAAGGCAATAAGCCCGTAACTTTTGCGACCGACGGCACTGTATTATCTGGTACTATTGATGAAGAAGTAACAGTAAGTGTGAATAAAGATAAATATGGCTTGATAACATTTGAGGATCAATATGAATTGGGCTTTTATCCTGATGGTTCAGTGAAAAATGGTCGCTTAAGAGATGATGCTATTTTAAGACCATACGGTTTTAAAACAGGTTTAGCTGGCGATGAAATGGCAGGCTTTGTAGAATTTGCTGGCGGTAAAGATATCAGTTTTTCTAAAGAAGGATATGTAACTTCAGGAGTACTAAAAAAAGCTATTTCATGGCAACAACCAAATGGTACAATGGTAACTTTGCCAGCGAAAACAATGATTTATTTCAATAATGGACAAGCTAAATATTGATTGAGATTTTATAAATAAAAATGCACCATGGGCTTAATTTAAATTTAAGCTAGGTGCATTTTTTATTTAATTATCTTTAGGGATAATTAAGATAATAGTCGTTCCTTTATTTAATTCGCTGATTAATCTTATTTCAATATTATGGGCATCAGCTATCCATTTAGCGATGGATAAACCTAGACCTGTGCCACCGACACCATTTTTCGTTCTAGCACTATCTACGCGATAAAAACGCTCAAATATTTTATCTTGTTTATCTTTAGCGATACCGATACCGTTGTCGGATAATTTTATAACCATGTGATTAGCTTTATTTTCTGAGGAAATAGTAATTTTACCGCCATCAGGAGTATATTTTATGCTATTGTCTAAAAATATACGAAGCATTTGACGCATTACCAGTTCATCAGCGAAGATATAGCCTTCATCGTTGTGTGTGCAAATCACAGTATGTTGAGGTGCTATCAATTGTGTATCTTTGGCGATATCGGCAATTAATGGCTTTAGATTTAATGATTCTTTATGCAGAACTTGACGTTTTTGGTCAGCTCTAGCCAAAAAGAGGAGTTTTTCAATCAAGCGTTGCATATTGATAGCTTCAGAATGAATAGCAGTGATACATTCATCAGCAGTTTGAGGATCATCTTTGCCCCAACGAGCGAGCATATCAGAATAACCGCAGATTACAGTAGCAGGAGTGCGAAGCTCGTGAGAAGCATCAGAGACGAATTGACGTTGTTGTTCAAATCCTTTTTGTAATCTTTCGAGCATTAAATTAAAGGTATTGGAAAGTTCTTCCAATTCGTCCTTAGTAGGCTGAACTTTGATGCGTTGATTTAAATCTTGAATTTCGATATTTTTTACGGTGGTCGTGATATCTCTAAGTGGTTTTAATAATCTTCTACTGAGAAGAAAACCACAGAGTATGGAAATTATCACGCCGATGAGACCTGCATAGAGGATTGTTTCAGATAATTCTTCTAAGAATACTTTTTCAGCTGTAATCGTTCGCAAGAAGTGAAGTGTATATGTTTCATTATCTTTAGTAATCGTTCTTTGTGTATAGAAAATCCAAAAATGTTTAAAATCGACGAACTTTAAATCTGAAGGTAAAAGAGCATTGCGAATATATTCTTCTAGCTCAGGATCTTTTTCTTGTTTAGCAAGGGCTTCTTGAACATGATTTATCGAAATATACATAGGTAAGCTATCATAGACAATATTATTATTGCTATCAGTTACACGCATGACTACTCCAGGAATTAATGCGGAATTTTTCACATCTTGGAGTAATTCGGGAACAGTTTCATTATTTGCCTTTTTTTCTACATAATTGGCAGATAAAGTGATGGAGACTTCAGCTTCATGAAATAATACATAATGAATGCCTATTAATGTACTACTTAGGGTGACAAATAGTATTAGACAGAGCATTATGCTATAGATAAAAGCCAATTTTAACGAGATAGGCATGTATTTTAAACGTGGATGAATACATATATTTAAAAAAGTCTTAAGTTTTGATAACATAGCCAATGCCTCTTACTGTATAAATATATTTTTCGTTGAAATAATCATCAATTTTGGCACGTAGATAACGAATATAGACATCAACTACATTAGTATCCCCCATATATTCATAACCCCAAATGGATTGAAGAATTTGTTCTCTAGATAAGACATGGTCATGATTGCGGAGTAAATATAAAAGTAAATCGTATTCTTTTTTTGTAAGTTCGACTAATTTGTTGTGAACTTTGACTTCGTGGCGATCAAGATAAACGTTTATATTTTTAAATTTAAAAATAGAAGGCTCTTCTATTGGCTTAGTGGCAGAATTATTGTGCTTACGCAAAGCAGCACGTATTCTGGCTAAGAGCTCTTGAATAGCAAAAGGTTTGGTAATATAATCATCAGCACCGATATCTAGTCCTGTTACTTTATCATTTATTTCGTCTTTTGCTGTAAGCATGATGATTGGAATATCGGATAATTTACGTACATTTTTACAGATTGTCAAACCGTCCATATCAGGTAACATAATATCTAGCAAGACTAGATCATAATCTTCTTGAATGATACGCTCATAAGCTCTTAGACCATTACTCTCGCTAGCAGTTGAAAAACCTTCATGTTCTAGTTCCATTTGTAAAAAACGAGCGATGCGGTGTTCATCTTCTACAATTAAAATTTTGCTCATAAAAATTCCTCCTAAAATACTTCTTATTTATATGAAACCATGTTTTTAAGTAAATAAAAAGTACTATAAGTTATTTTTAATCTAATTTTAATTAGTGTATAATTCTTTTTTAATAATAATTGTTTATTATAAAAGTGTAAAATGTTGGAGTTTATTTACCTGATAAAAATAATAAATAAGGATTTTATTTTTAATAAATATATAGGAGTGATAATATGAAAAAAATGTTAGCGTTAGTATTGAGTTTAGTGACTGTTTTTGTTTTAGGTACAGCTGTTGTTTTCGCGGCAAAACATCATAATGGCAATAATGCTCAAGTGACAACAATTGCAGAAATTAAAGCTAATGGTTGGGATGATCAACGTGTATTAGTTGATGGAACATTCACTGAACATATTTATAAAGATTTATATACATTCACTGATAATGAAGGTAATTCCATGACAGTGGAAGTTGATGATGATATATGGTATCAATTGTCAATGAATTCTCCTGTACGCATTTATGCTGAAGTAGATAAAGATTGGCATGGCGGTATTGAGTTAGAAGTTAAAAATATCGAGAAACGTTAAAAATAAAATATAAAATTTAAGCAGAAAAGCTATTAGTTCTTATAACTGATGGCTTTTTTTGTTAAAATAATTGTATATTCGATTGTTTTAATGGTATAATTAAAATAAATAATTTAGTACTAAAACCATAGAGGTGAATTATATGTCAAATACAGCTGATGTAGGATATGATGCGAATGGTTATACGCTCAGAGAAGCTATAGTTGAAGCAAAGCGTTGCCTAAATTGCAAGAAACCAACGTGTCGTACAGGATGCCCGATTAATAATAATATTCCAGAATTTATAGATGCTTTATCTCATGGAGATTTAGGTAAAGCCAGTATGATTATTGCTCAGCGTAGCAATTTGCCAGCGGTTTGTGGTAGAGTTTGTCCTCATGAACGTCAGTGTGAAGGTTCTTGTATTTTAGGTCGTAAAGGTCAAGGTATAAGAATTGGAAAATTAGAACGTTTTATTGCGGATATGGATGGAGAGCTTGAATTAGTAGCTCCAAATGTAGCCAAATCTCAACCAGGAAATATTGCAGTCATCGGATCAGGTCCTGCTGGGCTTACAGTAGCTGGGGACTTAGCCAAAATGGGATTTAAAGTAACGGTTTTTGATTCTCAGCCAGAAGCTGGTGGCGTATTGATGTATGGCATACCAGAATTTCGTTTACCAAAACAAGTTGTGCGTCGTGAAGTAAGACGTATAAAAAAATTAGGTGTAGATTTTAAATTAAATATAATGGTAGGTACAGAAATCACTGTAGATGAGTTGTTTAATCAAGGTTTCGATGCTATCTTCATCGGCACAGGAAATGCTCTGTCTAAATCTTTATCAATAGAGGGTGCAGATTTAAAGGGTGTAGTACAAGCAACATATTTTTTACAGATGGTGGAATTATCTAATAGTAATAGTATTGATGTAAATGAAGTGCCAATTAAAAAAGGTGATGATATAGTTGTAATTGGCGGTGGTAATACAGCTATGGATGCAGCACGCACAGCAATGCGTTGTGGGGCTAATTCAGTAAAAGTAATAAATCGCCGTCGTGAAGAAGATATGGCAGCATTAAAATCGGAAATTGATGCTGCAAAAGAGGAAGGCGTAGAAATCCATGCCTTGAGAGGACCTCTGAAGATTACAGGAGAGGATGCAGTAACAGGCATACAATGTTCTATTCGCAGATTTGATGAAGATTTGGAAAAAGTAGTGGATACAGATGAGCAAGAATATTTTGTTGCCAACAAGATTATTATTGCTATTGGACAAAAACCTGCTAGTAGAATAGTAGACTCTACAAAAGGTATTGATGTAGATGAATATGGTTTTGTAAAAACTCGTGAAAAACCATATGGAATGACGATGAGACATGGCGTTTTTTCTGGCGGTGATGTAGTTAATGGGCCAGCTACCGTAGTTGTAGCAATGAAAGATGCTCAAAAAGTCGCTCAAGGTATAGCTCAATATGTAGAAGCTAAAAAACTCATGGAAGAATGCGGCATGAAGATGGTTGATTAATATATTGTAAGTTAATATAGTATGATGAAATAAAAAAGAAGATGTTTTGCGTAAAATCTATTTACGAAAACATCTTCTTTTTATTTAAATTTTAGTGTATAAAGCAATGGCTTTTCCCAGTATGCGGAAATTATCACAATTATCTTTAGAAAAAATCATAGGTTTATATTTAGGATTTTCTGAACGCAATTGTATTGTATCATCTACAAAGTAAACGCGTTTTAAGGTAGCACTATCATTTACTAATACGGCAGCGATTTCCCCATTTTCTACAGTGGATTGTTGTTTGATGAATACGATGTCGCCATGATTAATACGGGCATTGATCATGCTATCGCCATATATGCGTAGGCAAAAATCAGCATCGTTATCGTCATAAGGTAGATAGCCTTCAATATTTTCTTGAGCTAAGATGGGAATACCAGCAGCGATTTTTCCAAGTATAGGAAGATGTCGGATATTTTTTTCTTTAGAGGTATCTTCTAAAAAAATATGGGGAGAAACATTTAATATTTCAGCTATTTTGAGGATATTTTTATATTTTGGTTGGTAATTCCCAGATAGGTATTCACTGATAGAAGATTTATTAATTTTAGTTAAACGGGCAAGTTCACTTTGTTTCATATTTTTTTCTTGTAATAGTTTTTTTAAGGTTATTGCAAATATTGACATAGCTTTATCACCTATAATTTTTTAGTAATTTATTTTATAATTATTAATTATATCATAGTGAAAAAAATAAAAGATATATATTATAAATAGTGATTTTATTTTAATTTTATGTAAGAATTGCTTATTTGTTCTACCTACTAATCTATGCTAAAATAAGATAGAAAAAGAGCAAATGATATGGGGTGTGAGTATGAATTTCAAATTTTTGCATAGCAATATATATGTTTTAGATTTAGAAAAAGCTGTTGATTTTTATAATAAAGCTTTAGGTCTAAAAGAAGTAGACCGTTTAGTAACACCAGACTTTACTTTAGTTTATATGGGTGATGATGAAACAACTCATCAATTGGAAATATCATGGTTAAAAGACCAAAAAGAAGCTTACAATTTAGGTGACAATACTTTCCATATAGCATTTGAAGTAGATGATTATGAAAAAGCACATGAACTTCATGAAAAAATGGGCTGTATCTGTTATGAAAATAAAGAAATGGGCATTTATTTTATCAATGATCCAGATGGGAACTGGATGGAAATAATACCTAAAGGAAGATTTTAATTAAATAAAATGTAAATTATTATATAATTTCAGGTTAAGGACTAGCCGTAGTGCTTGGCAGATATAGTTAGATTATTAATTATACCCAAGAAACTCTTATTTTTTTATAAAGAGTAGTCTATTTTTAGATAAAAAAGGGGCAAAATAATTCGATGGATAACAAGAAATTTCAAGAAATGATTGATGAATTTACACTTGATAGCGATGCTATAAAAGAGGTAGCAGCATCTTTTCGCTATGATATAGAACATGGCGTAAAAGAAACAGGAGAATCTTCTTTGCGTATGTTACCATCTTATATCGGTTTACCTACTGGTAAAGAAACAGGAGAATACTTAGCACTTGATTTTGGTGGCACAAATCTACGTGTAGTTCTCATTCGTTTAGATGGTGAAGGCAAATTCGAAGTTATTAAAAAAGTAGCAAAACCATTAGTAGTGCCAGGCGAATATGATTTTATTTGCGCTGATGCAAATGCTGATGAATTATTTGATTTTATCGCTGATATGGTAGAAGAAGCTGTTGATGGCAATCATGATAAAAAATACTTATTGGGACATACTTTCTCATTCCCATCTTCTCAAACAAATATTTATAATGCACGTCTTATTATTTGGACTAAGGAATTTGCTACAAAAGGCGTTGAAGGTGAAGTTGTAAATGATTTATTAAAAGCTGCTTTAGCACGTAAAAATCTTACAAATGTTGAACCAACAGCAGTAATCAATGATACAGTAGCAGTTTTATTGGCAGCTGCATATAAATTAGGTAATGTAAATGTAGGCTCTATCTATGCTACAGGTCATAATACTTGTTATTATGAAACATATACTAGTGCAGGTATAGGTAAACCTGCAATGGTTATAAATATGGAATCTGGCGGATTTAATAAACTCGCTATCAATAAATACGATTATAAATTAGATATGGAATCTGAGAAACCATATGAACAACGCTTAGAAAAAATGGTTTCTGGCCGTTATATGGGTGAATTATTGTCTTATTGCTTAGATGATGCTTGGAATATCGGTAAAGTGGAATTTACAAGTATTGATATATCCACTATTTTGGCGGATAATAGCGATAATTTAGATGGTGTATGTGCTTTATTAAAAGCAAAAATCAAAGATGCAGATATCACAACAGATGATGCTATCTGGGTAAAAGCTTTAGCAGAAACAATCGCTAGCCGTTCTGCAAGATTAGTAGTAGCTACTTATTGCGGTATTATGTGGCATTTATATCCAAATGGCGGTATTCCTAAACAGTTTGTGGCTGTAGATGGCTCTGTATATGAAAAAATGCCTACAATAAAAGACAATATGCAAAAAGCTATTTATGAAATCTTAGAAGATGAATCAGATAAAATTGAACTTGTATTAGAAAATGGTGGTTCCGCACTTGGTGCAGCACTCGCTGCCGCTATGGAACCAGTTGTATGCTGATTTGATGAGGATATAAAAATGAAGCAGTCATTATCATTAAATTTAAAACAAAAATTGTTAATGACACCAAAACTTCAGCAGTCCATAAATATTTTACAATTATCTGCCCATGAATTAGGCGAACTTATTGAAAAAGAATATATGGAAAATCCAACATTAGAAATGGACTCAAGCTCAGAACATGAGCTTGAGCCTACTTCTGATTTTGAGAGAACAATGGATTTTTTAGAGTATTTGAATAAAGATGATGAAAAGCCCGAACCTATGGCAAATGATGATGATTATAAGGTAAAAGAATTTACGAGAAGTAATCAAACCTTAGAGGAATATTTATCAGAACAAGTGGATTTTACTTTTAATGATAAACAGGAAATAAAAATTGCACATTATATCATTGGCTTATTAGATGCAGCAGGATATTTAAGAACAAGTTTGGCAGAAATATCATCTTTATTGAATACAGATGAAGAGATAATAAAAAATGTTCTGGTAAAAATCCAATTATTAGAACCTGTTGGAATTGGGGCAAGAGATTTACCAGAGTGTTTGGCTATACAGGCTAAAAAAATTAATGTATATAATGGGATTATAAAAGATATTATTGATAAATATCTAACTAAAGTAGCTGATGGTAAAATTAAAGAAATAGCTATTTTAGAAAATACAGAACCGATAAAAGTTCAAGAAGCAATAGATATAATTCGCAGTTTTAACCCTAAACCAGGAGCATCTTTTGGTAAAGAAAATTTAGAATATATTGTACCTGATGTAGTAGTTAAAGATATCAATGGAAAATTAGAAGTAATTATAAATGATACAAATGTACCTAAGTTACGAGTAAATAGTCTTTGTTATAAAAGGGATATGTTAGATGCAAATAGTAAGAAATACATTGAACAACATGTAAATTCTGCTATTTGGTTGATTAAAAGTATAGAACAAAGACGTATAACTTTATTGAAAGTAGTCAATGAAATTGTAAAACAACAGGAAATGGTATTTTATAAAGGTTTATCCTATATGAAACCTTTACTTATGAAAACTATTGCTGAAAATATTGGTGTTCATGAATCTACTGTCAGTAGGACAGTTGCCAATAAATATATGGAAATGCCTTATGGAATTATTGCTTTGAAAAAATTTTTTGCAGCAAGTGTAAATAAACAAAATGGCGAAGAGCAAATAATCGCAGATAAGGTAAAAGTTAAAATAAAAGAACTTATTGAGAGTGAAAATAAAGCAAAGCCTTTTAGTGACCAGCAATTGTCAAATATTCTAAATGAAAATGGTATGAAAATATCACGAAGAACTGTTATGAAATATAGGGAACAATTAGGACTTGCTTCTTCATCTAAACGTAAAAGATATTAGAACTTAAAAATATTTAAAACAGATAGAAGATTGAGGAATTTTCTATCTGTTTTATTTAGTAGGGAGAATAAAGTGAAATTAGGAAAATTTATGTTTAAAATTGCCTTAGCTGTGGGTATTGTTAATTATGCGAGTATGAATTTAGTAATGGCACAAGTCCCAGTTAAGCAAAATTTTGTGCAAATAAAAGAAGCTACAATAAAAATAGATAAAGTGAATGATAAAATATACCCTGAACAAATAAACGAACAAACACATATTGAAGAAAATAATATAAATTTACCAAGTAGAGATTTAGAAGATAAAGAGACAATAAATCAAACAGAAAATAAAATTGAAAATATGCAATTAAAATCAGCTATTTTAAATTGGCCAGAAATACCAAATGCTGTTATGTATGAATTAATTGTAAAAGATATAGATACACAGGAAGTTTTATTTACTAAATATAATATTTATGCAGCTGGTTATCAATTAGATAATAATGAAGTGGATTTATCGCAGAATTTAAAATGGCAAGTTAGAGGATTAGATGAAAATAAAGTGCCTGTATCTGATTATACAAGACCAAGATTATTGCATAAGGGGGAGGTATATAATTTAAATTGGCAAAATAAGGGTGATGAATATAAATCTGAAGATTTTAGCATACGCACTTATAATACTTATTTAATTGAAAAAAATGTAAAAATATCACCCCTAAAGATAACAACTCATTTTGATAAGATGGATTATATGCCTGTTTATCCGGTATATTCTTGGGTTCCAGTAAAAAATACAGATCATTATAATATAGATGTATTTTTTGTGCCAAATCATGATTTTAATAAGATTGAAAAAGTAGCAACATATACATGTCCTCAAGGCATGGATTATTATGATAATAAAGCTTATACAAAAGAAGGATTATATTTTTTCAATGTACAAGCGTATGATAAGGAAAATAATAAAATAGCAGAGTCTAAAAATAGTTATTTTACAGTAAAACAAGAAGGTATAAAAGTAGCGGCTTTAGGAGATAGTATAACTCATGGAGGGGGTGCAGTGAGTACACCACCTAGTGCGACTTTGTATAATTGGGAAACTTATGCTAATTTACCTGTACTAAATATCGGTTTTAGTGGAAATTTAACTTCTGATATGTTGAATAGATTTGATCGTGATATATTACCATTTAATCCTAAAATATTAGTAATAATGGGGGGCGTAAATGATATCCGCACAGGGGTTAAGGCTAAAACTGTAATTGATAATTTGAATAAGATAAAACAAAAATGTCAGCAAAATAGCATTATACCAGTATTTTTAACAGTGACATCTGTAAATCCAGCAAGAATGAAATCTGTTATAAATTTAGATATCAGTGAAGGCTGGGATAAGGAACGTTTGAAAATAAATGAATGGATAGAAAACCAACCGCATCATATAGATGTAGCTTCTGGATTGATGGATGAAAATGGTTATTTAGCTGATAATATGACAACAGATGGTCTACATCCTGATTATGAAGGTAAAAAACATATCGGTGAATTAGTTGGCGATTATTTGAGGGTTAATTTTTCAGATATTATAAGTGATAATTGATTTAATTGAATGAGGGGATAATAATGGCAACGGTAAAACAAGTAGAAAAAGCTTTAGTAGCTGTAGAAGAGCTATGTGGAAAATGCCCAGTTTGTACACCTGATTGTCCTATTGCTATAGCGAAAAGAGCATTATCTGGTTTAAAGTATGATTTAGAAGCATATGAACAATATCAACAAGAATTAGATAGTGAAATGAATTGAGCAAATAGCAAAATAAAGTAGAGTAAATGATGGTGATAATTTTATGAAAAGAATTTGTTGGTTGGCTACAGGTGGTACGATAGCTTCTAGACCTAGTGAAAATGGGCTTGTGCCAGGATTTACAGCTAAAGAAATGCTGGAAATGGTTCCTAGTTTAAAAAAATATGGACAAATTGATTGTTATGATATCATGCAGTTAGATAGTACGAATCTACAGCCAGAAGATTGGCAGTATATCGCAGATTATATCGAAAAATTATATGCTAAATATGATGGTTTTGTAATTACACATGGTACAGATACATTGAACTGGACTTGTTGTGCACTTCATTATATGCTCGAAAACTTGGCAAAACCTGTAGTAGTGATAGGTGCTCAACTTACAATTGAAGAAGAAAATACAGATGCAAAAGAGAATTTAAATGCAGCTTTTGCTATGGCTAGTTCAGACAAAATCGGTGTGTTCGCTGTTTGCGGTGGGCAAATAATGGAAGGATTATGGGCTAAAAAATTATATAGTGAAGATATGCGTTCTATTCAAAGCGTGAATAAAATGCCAGTAGCTACATTTAATGGAAATGATATAAAGTGGAATGAATATAAAAATCCAGAAATAAATGGAGTATTTAAGGTTCATCGCGATTTAGAATTGAAAGTAGCTCAAGTAAAGATTATGCCAGGATTAGATAGTGAGCTTTTATTTAATTTAGCCAAAATGGGATATAAAGGTATTGTCATAGAGGCTTATGGAGCAGGTGGAATACCTTTTTCAGAAGATAAACAAAGAGATATTGTGGGAGCAATTGAAAAATTAATAAAACAAGGTATAAAAATTATTTGTACAACACAATGTTTATTTAATGGCGTGCATATGGATAGATATGAGGTAGGTATTAAAGCTTGTAGAGCAGGTGTGATACCAGCGGGAAAATTATCTGTAGAAGCAGCTACTGTAAAATTAATGATAGATTTAGCAAAAAAATAAAAAATAAAAAGGATAAATTGATTTCAATTTATCCTTTTTATTTTTATAAATTAGTAAATTTTTTCTCAATATAACAAAGTCTAAAGAATAATAAAACGGCAGAAGTGCCGACACCAAGCACCATACTTTGCCAATAAGCAAAAGCACCTTGCATCATATAATAATCAAAAAACATGCCTACAGGAAGACAAATTCCCCAATAAGCCAACATACTTACATAAAAAGCTGTTTTTACATCTTTATATCCACGTAAGATACCTTGAATAGGGCAAGCAATAGCATCAAATAATTGCCAAGCGGCAGTATAAATTAAAAAGTGGGCAATATATGTTAATAAAGTTGCATCAGTAGCATATAAGAGTGCAATATAATCGCGGAAGTAAAATACTAAACCAACTATAGATAAAACACAGAGAAAAGAAACTGTTAATCCTAAATAAGCGTATTTTTTAGCTTCTAAATAGCGTTTTGCTCCAACTTCAATGCCGATAATGATGGTTAAGGCTAAGGAAAAACTCAATGGTAACATATATAAAACGCTAGAAAAACTCATGGCAGCTTGATGAGCCGCAATATAATTTGTGCCAAATTTACTGATAAAGATAATGATAAAGCCAAATAAACTAGCTTCCATGAATATGCCTAAACCATTAGGAATACCGATAGAAAGATATTCTTTAATAGTGCTTAAAGAAGTTTTAAATTTAAATAAACCTAAATTTTTAAATTGAGGATTATTTGCTATTATAGCAATGAAAATAAATAATAAAATATAATATGTGATAGCTGTAGCTACACCAGCACCAATACCACCTAATTTAGGTGCACCGAAATTCCCATAAATAAAACAATAATTTAAAAAGGCATTAATAGGTAAGGCTAGAAGATAGATTTTCATGGAAACAGCAGTTCCAGCAACTGTATCAGTTAAAGAACGAAGTGGAAATGTCAATAATCCACCGCTTAAGCCTAGGATTAAAGCTAACATATAATATTTAGCAATATAATAGACAGATGGTTCAAGTGCTAGAGATATTAAAATTTTATCGATAAATAATAAATAAGCTAAAAGTAAAATTAATTCAATGAGGAAAGCAATAATTAATCCAGAGTGAATTACTGTAGCGATATTATCTTTTTCATTTTTACCAATCAAGTGAGCGATTATAGGTGTAGCTGCCATTAAAATACCTGTAGAGCTTGCGATGATAGGCATCATGAGGCTTCCACCTATAGAAGAGCCAGCAAGTTGCTCAGCACCAGCATGACCTGACATTGTAGCATCAAAAAAGTTCATACCGATGATAGCTAATTGAGTGGCTAATACAGGTAACATAACTTTAACAAGTCGATGTAATCTATACATTGTACGTAAGTTTAACATAGAAAAAACCTCGATTTGAAATATTTTTTATTTATTATAAAGTATAGTGTAGCCCTATAGTCAATCTGTTTTTAGAAAAAAATTTGATTTATTTTTAAGTAATTAATTTGAGGTTTTAGCATTGGAATGATAATAAAATATTTCTTTTTCTTTTGCCTATAATTAGCATGTAATATTATATATTTTTTTAATTATAGTTTATTAGTATTATTTTATTTAATTTAGCAGAAAAATAAACTATAAGCCCTTAGTTTTTAAAAGGGGTAAATTTTTTAAAAGCAATGAAAAAAAGGGAAATATTTCAAACTACTAAAAAGCCTTTAAATACTAGATTTATCAAGACTTTGAAACACTTTGAAATATTTCCCTGTATCGTTTAATTTTATGGCGGAGAGTGTGGGAACGTTTTATAATATCAATACTTTTCAGCCATTTTATTAAAAAAGGGGCAAAAAAGGGGAATATCACATAAACCACATCTATATAAATACTCAAACCTAGCAATTTTTTACTTTGCTAGGTTTATTTTTATACTTAAATTCTCTACCCAAATAAATTTACCGCTCAACTTCTAAAGAATATCACACATCATAATATAAAATCAAACAATATATATTAAATTTTTCGCCATGTACAGACGTTTTTTATTATTGCAGGTCTTATTATATACCAGCATATTTTTATCTATTATATGGCGGTCATAATTTATCAATCTGACAATACAAAAATATTTACTTATTTTAGCAGAAAAAATAAACTGAAATTTCAATCTTTTTAACTACTGAAAAAAGACTTGTTATATCCTTTTTCTGTTTTTTCGGAATGTGGCTAAAAATAATTATTTTATTTAATTGATATTTTAATTTATTTATACAGCACCTGTTGATATTTATCTAAAATCCATTTTAGTTATCTTATTAGGCAATCAATGTATTCATACAGCACCTGTTGATATTTATCAGAAAAGCTTACCAAAAAACATTATACCTCGAGGGTATTCGTACAGCACCTGTTGATATTTATCATGGATAAACGTTGTATTTGATGTTGTTAGTATTGAGTATTCGTACAGCACCTGTTGATATTTATCTGTTGAATTTGAAATTAGAGGGAACTTCTTATATGAGTATTCGTACAGTACCTGTTGATATTTATCAATAAAAGGCTTCTTAGACATGGGATATTCTTACAGGTATTCGTACAGTACCTGTTGATATTTATCTAAAATCATGGGCGTTAAAAAATTGTATATACATCAGTATTCGTACAGTACCTGTTGATATTTATCGGATTTAAAAGAAAAGCCATGTGTGTACTGTGGCAGTATTCGTACAGTACCTGTTGATATTTATCTTAAAACTCGCCGAAAATTTCTTGCGTTGCAATCTGGTATTCGTACAGTACCTGTTGATATTTATCATAACAGGCTATAGAAGTAAAGAGGGTAGAAATCCGTATTCGTACAGTACCTGTTGATATTTATCTCTAGTAATATTAGGTTTTATTAATTACATTATAGTTATAAAGTATTGATATTGCAAGGTTTTTAGAAATTTTACCAGCAAATATAAGATATTAGCCATAATTTTAGAACATCAATAATTACAATATCTATCAAGATTTTATAAAAAATTAGCTGGTAAATTTATAAATTATTATAGTTATTTTAGGCTTAAGCTATTATCTATATATCAATGTTTATTAGGTAAAACTTTAAACTTCATACCATATTTTTATAAATCTCATTATGTTTATTTATATTGATATATCAATGTTTATAGCGTCAAAATCCTTTACGACTGGACTTTTAAACTTCTTAACTTTCAACCTAATTTTTTATTTTTTTATCAGCGATTTAACGCGGAAAATGCGACCCCTGCAATCAATATATATCTAGGTAGTACCTTGGATACTGGGGGTACAGACTAACTATATCATATACATTAGCCCTGTATAGACATCTTTTATTAATGTAGGTCTTATTTATCTATTGTATGGCGGTTCTAGTTTATCCAAAATCTGACAAAAATAATTTTTCTACAGAAATAACAAAGGCTAATAAATAAAGCTTTTAAAGTTATTTTTCCACTATGAGTATACTTGCATTTGTCAGCTTGTCAGCCAAAAAAAATACTATTTTAAGAGAAATAAACCACGCTCAAGGCTCCGCAATAGTACGCCTACCCTTTAGAAAGTACCTTTTATTTAGTCCCAACATAACCGCCATAAATTATTGATGCATCATTCTAATATACTACTAACACCAAAATAACATACAATCATTTTATCTAGTAATCTTTTTTTATTCCTATATATCGTCTTTACATCACAAAATAATTTTTCTGCTATGGCTTCTATAGTATTATGCTCAAAATAAAATAGCGGTATTATATCATAATATTTATCTTTTGATATCAATAATAAACAGCGTTCTATTTGCTTTATGTGTAGTTTATCAATAACGATACCAGCTTTTATTTTATCCGCCATATATTTTCTTTTATCTTCTATAGTCCACTGTGATGAACTCTTATTTATTTTATGAACTGCTGGGCAGACTTCAAAATATTCTTTTTCTAAGTTTTTGATATCTTCTTCTTTAAATTGTATACCTTCTTTTATTTGATTATATGTTAATAGATATTTAGACATCTGCTTTCTATAATACTTTATATCATGTTTATTTTTATTTTGATAATCTTGTATCGTAGTCATAATATACCGCCTTTTCATCATAGATTAATAAATACACTCTAAGAACATACATATATTATCATTACTATAATCGCTTTATTGATAAGTATAAATTTTCATTTTAGATTTAAACTCATTTTTATCTTTTATCTGTAAAGTAAATCACTAATCAAAACATAATAAAAACCCATATGATACAAGCTTTTCTATTGGTTTATAAACGATTTTTGTTTTTGCCATTACCTTGTAAAGTAAAAATCATAAATGACTGTATACTTATATAATAAATAATGATATTATATAAATAGTGTATCTATTATTTAGATTTTGGCGGTTTTATGCGTATTAGCCTATAGAATTGATATTCGTATTCTATACCGCTATCAAATTCATAAAAGCCGTTTATTATTGAATGAGTGTCTAAATAATAACCTTTTTTTGTTTTTGGCTGTATTTTCCAAGTTTTATGATGTATAACAGCCGTTGAGCGTTGGGGCTTTTGCAAGTTTTGGCTAGAGTTCCAACGCTTTTTGTATATATTAGGCAATACATAAAAAGCATTTCTATTTTTCTTTATAAAATAGTTGGCTAAGTTTTCAGCGTCTTGCAAAGTTCCGCCATATAATTTTATTTTCACAAATCCATTTTTCCATATATCACGAATATGAGATACTTTGATAATATTTCTGCTGGTATGAATAATAATATGATGATGTATTTTATTTTTTCCGCCGATTTCTGTTACTACAATATATTTTGCTTCTACATCTAATTTTTTTGCTAATCGTTGCAATCTTTTTCTAAAATTAGCTAGATGTTTTTTTGCTTCTTCTCCTGATACTGGCTTATCATATGTCAATGTGCAATATAAATCATTTTCGTTAAAGTTTTGTAGAAGTAACAATCTTAATAAATTAGTAGCGTATTTAATATTTCTTTTTTCCTGCTGTTCTGATGTAGTATTCATCTTGATGCATCTTAATCTATTTTTAACTGGTAATCTTTTACTTTTAGTTATTTCTAAAATATCGCCATTTCTTATACTAATCTCATCTTTTCTATAAGCCATTTTCTTTTGCTCCTTTCTCTATATTTTTATGTATGGTCATTAAGATAATAACCTTATCAAGTCATAAAGGGCTTTATATAGCCCTTAAATTATGTAATATAAACGCTTCAGGAATGAACGTTTCGTTCATACCTTTATAGCCCTTAAATTATGTAATATAAAAGCCCCAATTTTAGGGGCTTATTATTTTTAATCTTTAAAATGTAATGATATCCAATTAACTAAAAAATGAAATGTTACTGCATTAACTTTTTGATAAATCACTATGTTTTTACTTGTATTCTTGTTCATATTTAGCCTATATAATTGATTTTTATTTTTATCTCGCTTAGATACAATCAATTTAATGTTTATATTGGTCTCTAAATCTTTCATTTCTAAAGTAAAACTATCATCTACAAGATTAAATCTTTCATATCTATTGTTCATTTTGCCTAAAGTTATAATAATATCTTGTTCATCTTTCATTTTTTCGCCCTCAATTTTTCATATATTTTTGATGTTTATATTGTATAAATTCTTCAAAACTGGCAAGATGTACCAGCTTTTTTTGTGGGCTTACATCACGGAAAGCCTTTTGGTATTTTGGTATTAATCGCATTTCATTTATTAACCGCCATAATGTAGAACGGCTGAAATCGTAAAGTTTCAATATATGCTTTAGTTGTACATATACATCATTATTTTTTATTCTGATATCTACTAACGTATCTGCTATAGTACCCATTTTTTATTGCTCCTTAAAATCTTAGAAGTACAATCTTTTATATAAGCATTTATATAGATGTGGTTTATGCTCATGTATTTATTTTTATTAGAATTTGTTATAAAATATAAGTGTCTTTTATTCGTTCCTTGTTTTATTGCAAGGGACTATTTTTTTTAAATCATTAAGTAAATCAACATTTACATCATGCAAATTTTTTAATATAAGATGCAGGGCTTTTTCTTTTGTTTTATCCGTTACATCTTTATTTTTTAATATGCTTTTTAACGTATATTCAATGGCGGTCAAATTAAATACATTTTCAAAAAATCCATTGAATACATTATCATCTAATACATATTTTTCTCTTGTTATAACTTTTAAATTCATATAATACCTTTTTCAAGCCTTATATATTGTTATATAGGGCTTTTTTTTACACTTTTTTAACAGTCTTTTAAATATTTTTCGTTTAGTTTTATAAAGTTCTTCATGAAATCAAGCATTTTTTCATCTACTATACTATGATGAACTGTTATATCTTTTCTTTTTTCTTGATAGATTGCTAGGATTTCATCAACAGCGTTGCTATCAGTAGAGAATATAAAAGCTTTTATATTATTGCTTTTATCTGCAACTAAAGAAAAACTTTTTGCCATGTCTTTTGCTCCTTTCATCAATACCGCCAAAAAATATATTGGCGGTTTTCTTATTCTTGTATTAAGTCTTTAGGTTCAACATCTAAAGCCTTTGCTATCTTACCTAGTGATTTATAACTACTAAAAGCACTATCTTTGATAATTTTGCTTATTGTTGTATCTGATAAGCCAGCTTCTTTTGCTAAATCTGTAGGATTGTACAACTTTTTAGCCATAGCATTATTAAAATTATTTTTATTAAGTTTAAACATTTTCTTACCTCTTTTGTCTAAAATGTACCAAAACAATTATTTTTGATTTAATTAGCTCAAATTAGCTTAAGTTAATTATATTATGTTATTAATCAAAAATCAATGCTATTTTGTGCTTCTTTAATATATTTTTTCTTGATTTAAGCTATTATGAACTATATAATATATATTAAAGAGGTGAAAAAATGGGATTTCAAGAGAATTTACGCCATTATAGAGAAAAGGCAGGTTATAAATCCGCTAAAGATTTTGCTAATACATTAGGTATTCAACCAAATACTTATGTAGGTTATGAAGTTAGAGGACGTGAACCCAAATACGAAACACTATGCAAAATTGCCGACCTGCTTCAAGTATCTACTGATGATTTATTAGGGCGAACGACTAATATTTTAGGAAATGACGAGGATAATCGTCTTATAGAAAGAATAAATGATATTTTATCTACTGATATAAATAATTTAGATATTGAACTAAATAAAATAGATGATAAATATATATACTTTGAATTTAAAAATAAACTTGACCTAAAAGAACAAATCAAACTAATGATTGATAAAAAAAATTTTATAAAAAACTTAAATATAATTGATGATTATTTTAAAAATCAAAAAAATATTTTTATAAAAAATAGCTTGATTTTATTATTATTTAAAGGTTATGAAGGTTATTCGGATTGTTTATTTAAAATTTTAAAAAGTAATGTATCAGAAAATAAAAAATTTGATACTAAAGGAGCTGTATTGACAATGGATAAAGTAAAGGAATTTTTAAATAAACATAAAGAATATATAGATAAAACAAAAACACATGATATTATCAACATAAAAAAAGAACTTTTTGATAAATTGAAGTTTTATTAATAAATAGATACACTAGGCAAGTACCTATTTATTTATCTGATGATTAATTGCATTGCCTAAGCAATTAATTATTAAATAGCTGAAGTAAAACTTTTAGCCCCTGCATTTTTGCGTTGGCTAAAAACAATATATTTAAAACTGTTATTTTAGCAGTTTTGGATTGTTAGAAATTTTACATCTTAACGAACGCATTTTTACGTTGGTTAAAATAAAGACATGCATACAATGCACCACATTATAAACATGATATAAGCTTAAAAATATATGTTATTTCTGAAAGTCCAATTTTGGACTATCAAAAATAATTGAATAACATATGTAAAAGTGGCAAATTATCACCTTAGAAAAATGAGTCAAACCCTAGAAAATGTCATGTTTAAAAAATCTCAAAAGTAAAAAAATACCGCCATAAGATAAATACTTTAGGCGGTAATATATAAGGCTTTTTACAGGTACAATCATAAGCACCAGCAAAATAAAAGGGCTGAAACTGGCTAATATTTCATCAAAAAAGATTGATGTGTTATTGGCTTTATTAAGTTTACTCATTTTTAAAGCTCAAGCTTGAGCCTTAATATTATCTAATAAAAAAATGGACTTGCTTAATAATATTATGAGTTTATATCTTTTATTTTTGATGATGATTTATCATTCTTTTATGTTAAATTGCTTTAATAGTAGCCCTGTATAGATGTTTTATATATGTATAGATATATTTGTATAGGCTATGCTTTAAAATCGCTTGTATTGGCGGTTAAATTTTTTGTATCGAGGTGAATTTATTGAAAGAAAGAATTTATTTATCAAATGATTACTTTTCTGATTTACTGGTTAGAATGGCACATCATAGCACCGCCATAGAAGGCAATACATTGACACAAGGGGAAACAAAAAGCATTTTAATTGATAATTATATCCCTCGTGCTATGAATATGCGAGAACTTAACGAGGTCCTTAATTATAAATCTTATATTAATCAAATGATTGATGATTTAAAACATGATGCATCAATAAATAATGAGTTTATAAAATCAATACATGCTATTTTATGTAATAATGCTATTGACGGTGTAGCAGGTAGATTTAAAACTATACCTAATTTAGTAATTGGGGCTGATTTTACACCGACACCACCTTATTTAGTTCCTAGTGCATTAGAAGATTGGCGAGCCAATTTACAATATCAAATAGAATTGGCAAAAAATACTGATGAAATAATAGAAAGTATTTTACGTCAGCATATACAATTTGAGCATATACACCCATTTTCAGACGGCAATGGTCGAGTTGGTAGGGCTTTAATTGTTTATAGTTGCTTGCAAGCTCATATCTTACCTATTGTTATACCTGTAAACGACAAGCAAAGATATATAAACTGCTTAAATACTGAAAACATGGCAGATTTTATGGCTTTTGCCAAAGAACTTCAAGCAAATGAGTTAATTCGATTGCAGGCACTAGCAAATAATAATGAGCATGATATATATATTGAAGTTGATTTATGATAATCTCTTCATGCTGATGAAACACTAGCAGATTTATTTTACTGTATTATGATGAGAACTTTATAAAATTTATCCAGCATATTTTTATATGCTTTTTATTTTAACTATATAATATTTCAGTGATTTTCAATTATTATATGAGCATTTATATAGATGTGGTTTATGTGAAGATAATACATTGAAAAGGTGGTTTATTATGTGGATCGAGAAAGTCATAAACTCAAAAGGTATTAGATATAAATTTTGTGAAAGGTTCTTAAATCCTAATACTAATAAAATGATAAAATTATCTGTTACATTAAACAGCAATACAACTCATGCCAAAAGAAAAGCTACAGAATTATTACAAGCTAAATTTAATGATGTAATAAATAAAGCAGAAAAAAAGCAACTTGAAAAGATTAATAATTTAACCTTTATACAAGTTGCTAATGAATGGTTAGAATATACCGCCCCAACTGTAAAAGTTGATACAAGAATAAATCATAAAAATTATATAAAGCGTATAGAAAAAGCCATTTCAGATATGTTATTTATTGATTTTACACCAGCAATAGCAGAAAAAATAATTCAAGATATGTACTATACTGAAAAATTATCATATAGTTATTCAAATGGTACGTTGGTAATTATAAAATCTATAATGAAATATGCTAAAAAATCACAATATATACAGGATATAAGCGATTTTATAGAAATAAAATTAAAAAAAAGACCTGCTACAAAAAAAGAAGTTCATAAATTACAAAATAAATTTCTAAATGCTGATGAATTAAAATCATGTTTGCATCAATTAAAAAAAATAAATTCTCGTATTGCTTTAGCTATGGAATTTATCGCTCTTACTGGTTTACGTTGTGGGGAATTACTCGCCTTGCGTGTTCAAGATTATGATAAGGAAAATTCTAAAATAAATATAAATGGTACTCTTTTAAAATCTGCACATAATGGTGAAGATATACAACGTGGTACACCTAAAAATATTTATTCATATCGTGATGTTACTATAAATAATAGAGCAAAATATATACTTGATATTATAATTTTAGAAAATAAAAGGCTTGCCAGCTGGAATAGTAAAAAATATAAAGATAGAGGCTATATTTTTACAAATAGCACTGGCAACCCTTTTAATATTCAATATATCAATAGCAAATTAAGAAAACTAAAAATTACAGATAAAAAGATATCAAGTCATATTTTCCGCCATACTCATATTAGTATATTAGCAGAGTATAATATACCATTAAAAGCTATTATGCAACGTGTAGGACATAACGATCCTAATACAACATTGAGTATTTATACTCATGTTACTGATGCTATGAATAATGAAGTTAAAAATAAACTACAAGCCCTTAGTTTTTAAAAGGGGCAAAAAAGGGGCAAACTTTTTAAAAGCAATGAAAAAAAGGGAAATACTTCAAACTACTAAAAAGCCTTTAAATACTAGATTTATCAAGACTTTGAAACACTTTGAAATATTTCCCTGTATCGTTTTATTTAATGGCGGAGAGGGTGGGATTCGAACCCACGGTCCCTTTCGGAATCACTGGTTTTCAAGACCAGCTCCTTAAACCACTCGGACACCTCTCCATTAGTTGCTATATAAGTATAGCAATTTTTTTTTACGCTTGTCAACTATTAATTTAAGTAACTTAAAAAAATTATGACGAATAATAAAGCTTATCAAAATTTTGAACATAAACGGAAACTATCATTATGGATATGCTTGATAAGTTATATTATATGAATTATACTTAAATATGCAATAGATAAAAGTAAAATAAAAAGGTTGGTGAATAATTATGGACGAGTATCCGGAGAGTAATAAATTATGTATTAATAAAAAAGAATATAGTGGATACCTACCAAATTATTCATCAGATTTATGTAATAAAAATATTGATAAGATCTTAGTTGAATAATAAATTGTGGTAGGTTTTTTAGAGAAGGGAGAAATCTATCGCAATGTTAAAAATTTATAAATCCATGGAAACAGGTCCTTTAAAGGAATTGACATTAAAATCATTAGAAAAAGGGGCATGGATAAATATTGTTGCACCTACTCCATATGAATTAAAGGTAGTAGGTAATTTAACACAAGTAGAACCTGATTTTTTGCGTTCTGCACTAGATAATGAAGAACGTTCACATACCGATATAGAAGATAATTCGATTATGATTTTGACTAATGTGCCAGTTATGAGAACATTTGAATCTTATGACACTTTGCCATTAGCCATTATTTTAACACCAGATTATATTATTACAGTATGTTTAGAGGATACGCCAGTAATATCAGATTTTAATGAAAGAACATATCGTTCTTTTCGTACTTTTAAAAAAACACGCTTTTTATTTCAAATCTTGTATAAATCAGTTACATATTATTTGAAATATCTTCGTCAAATAGATAAATTATCTGATGAAATTGAAGCTAGATTGCGTGAATCCACTGAAAATAGAGAGATTTTGCGTTTGTTGGAATTACAAAAAGCACTGACTTATTTTAATGCGTCTTTACGTTCTAATGGTGCAGTGCTTGAAAAACTTATGCGATTGCGTTCTAATCATAGTTTGCAAAATATTATAAAGTTATATGAAGAAGATGAAGATTTATTAGAAGATGTAATTATTGAAAATAAACAGGCACGTGAGATGGTTGAAATGTATAGTACAATTTTGGCTAGGCTTGCGGATACTTTTTCTTCAATAATGTCGAATAATTTAAACTTAGTAATGCGTTTTTTGGCTGCAATGACAATTATTTTAGCTATACCAACAGTTATTTCTAGTTTTTTTGGTATGAATGTGGAAGTACCGTTTTCGGAAAATCCTTTAGCGTTTTTAGATATTTGTATATTAGCTATATTTTTGGCTGGTGTTTGTGCCACTGTTTTATGGCGAAAAAATATGTTTTAACTTAAAGAGGTCTTTATGCGAACATTAATAGAAGCTAATTTATGTGATGGTGTTATCTATGGAGATAATGTCAATTTAGAATATGTATATATGCCTGCTTCGGAGATAGGTGTGAAAAATCCTATATGTATTTTTGAGGAAAACTCTTCACGTGAAGATATTTCCATGAGTGAGGCTTTAACTATTATTCGTAAACGCAGTTTAAAACCTGTGAAACATCCAAGATTAGGTATTTCTTCTTGTTAATATAAGCGATTATATCTTATAGGGAAGGATATGATGTATATGATGGCAATACCATCTTCTGATTTATTAAATGAATTTACACTATATGCTGATAAAGTGGTTGATGAAAAGGAAACCTTGATTGTACAGCGTAGCAGTGGAAAAAATATAGTGGTTATGTCTATGGAACAGTTTAATGAAATGCAAAAGGAAATTTTTTTGGCTAAAAATGCTCAAGAGAAAAAGTGAGGTTTTTGCTAAATGGATATAAATACTAAAGAAATTAATGTAGGTTTTCATGTGCATGAAGATGGCACCGTGCATACTCATCATGGACATACACATACGCATACACAGACAAAGGCTGTGTTAAATCGATTATCAAGGGCAATAGGTCATTTGAGTGCTGTAAAACGTATGGTAGAGCAAAATAGAGATTGTAGTGATGTATTGATACAATTATCAGCTGTTAATTCAGCAATAAAAAATGTATCTAAGATAATTTTGCAGGATCATATAGAACATTGTTTAGTAGAAGCTGTAAAGGAAAATGACCAAGAAGCAATTGATAAATTAAAAGAGGCAATTGATAAATTTGTAAAATAATGAAGGGCAAGTATTTATGAAGGTAAATATTTGCCTTTTGTACTTTTAGTACATTTTTTTGTCAATTGAGAAAAGATTTTTGAATTGATGGAATTAACAATAATATACTAAATAGTAGACTTTTTATTGATAGAATGATAAAATCTTTTAAGAATGAGTAATGTATTTTGAGTACAAGATATTGATAGGATGAATAAAATGGTAACAATAAATGCAAATGCAAAAATAAATCTTACTTTGGATATTTTAGGCAAAAGAACAGATGGTTATCATGAAGTTAGTATGGTCATGCAATCTATTAACCTATTTGATACATTGACTTTTACTAAACTTGATGCAGAAGAAGGAATTATTCTTCATGGTGATGTCAAAGGTGTAGCAAAGCCTGAGGATAATTTGATTTATAAAGCAGCGAAATTATTTTTAGATACATATAAGATAAATAGTGGTATAGAGATTAATTTAATCAAAAGAATACCTGTAGCCGCTGGATTAGCTGGTGGTAGTACCGATGCTGCTGCTGTATTTAGAGGTTTAAATGAATTATTTGAAATGAATTTAGGCGTTAATGCATTGTGTAATATGGCAGAAAAATTAGGTTCAGATATATCTTTTTGTTTGATGGGCGGTACAATGTTAGCGACTGGCAGAGGCGAGATATTACAGGAAATTTCAGCTATGCCCAAGACAAATATTGTTTTAGTAAAGCCTAAAGTAGATGTGTCCACTGCATGGGTATATAAAAATTATCATAAAGTTGAAAATAGTGTAATTCATCCTGATAATAAAGCAATGCGAAAAGCCTTGTTGAAAAAGGATTTACAAGGTATTTGTAAAGCTTTAGGTAATGTTTTAGAATATGTGACTATTCCAGAATATCCTGAAATAGCACAGATAAAACAGAAGCTTTCTGATTATGGAGCAATGGCTGCGATGATGTCAGGCAGTGGCCCAACAGTTTTTGCCATTGTAGAAGATAGTCAAAAGGCAAAAGAAATCGCAGGCAAAATACAATTGGATTTTGATGCAGATGTATTCGCTGTAGAAACAGCAGAAAAAAATTTTTAATGGAGGAATAAACATGAGCAATAAACTTACGCCAATAAAGTTAGATAGTTATCAGCCATTGCGTGAAGTGGTTTTTGAAACTTTACGTGATGCGATAAGAAAAGGTATTTTAAAGCCAGGCGAACGCTTAATGGAAATTCATTTAGCTGAACAACTTGGTGTTAGTCGTACTCCTGTTAGAGAGGCAATTCGCAAATTAGAATTAGAAGGATATGTCATTATGATGCCTCGTCGCGGTACATATGTATCTAATTTGTCCATTAAAGATATCAATGAAGTTTTTGAAATTAGAACATCACTAGATTCTCTAGCTAGTGGACTTGCTGCTGAACGTATCACAGATGAAGAGCTTGAACAATTACAGCGACTATTAGTTGTCATTGGTGAAGCTATAAAAGAAAAAAATATGGAAAAAATCGTTGAAGCTGATACAAAATTCCATGATATTTTATATCAGGCAAGTAGAAACAATCGTTTAGTAGGTATTATTTATAATTTACGTGAACAATTGACAAGTTTCCGTGCAAAATCCATGGCCTATCCTGGTCGTTTAGAAGAAACATTGGAAGAACATCGTCGTATTGTTGATACTATTGCCCAAGGTGATGCAGTAGCTGCACAAAAGGCTTCTGAATATCACATGGAGCGTTCTGAACATACTTTATTGCTTAGTATGGAAGATAAAGACGGTAATATGTAATTAAAATAATTACTAAAGATTTTTATTAGATATGATTTAGATATGATATAATAAACATAGGTAGTTTTTTATTTTATGATAAAGATAAAAATATATATGATTTTTTTGTCTGATGTAATAGCAAAATAATTTTTATATATTGAAAACCGTGGGATGCACGGGGTTTGCTTGATATGAAAACATCAAGAAGTTTCTATTTTATATTTATCATCAGTAAAAGTAGAAATACATCACATATACGATAAAGGAAAGTGAATTTTAAGGTGAAATCAGAAGGATTAATTACCATTATTTTAGCCGCAGGTAAAGGCACTCGTATGAAATCTAAATTACCAAAAGTACTTCATTGTGCAGGTGGAAAGCCAATGGTAGAACATGTACTTGATGCTGCTAAAGATGCTGGTTCCACACGTAATATAGTTGTTGTTGGTTTTGGTCGTGAACAAGTTGAAGCTGTTTTAGGTGATAAAGCTGAAATTGTTTTACAAGAGGAACAATTAGGTACAGGTCATGCTGTAATGCAGGCAGAACCATTAATTAAAGATAAAAATACTGCTATAATGGTTTTATGTGGTGATACTCCACTTGTTACAGGTGCGACATTAAAAAAATTCTATGAAGAACATATACAATCAGGTGCAAAAGCTTCTGTACTTACAACATTTATGCCGGATCCATTTGGTTATGGACGTGTAATTCGTCTATTAGATGGTTCTGTAGAAAAGATTGTAGAACAAAAAGATGCTAGTGAACGTGAATGTGCAATTAATGAAATCAATACAGGTATATACTGCTTTGATGCTGAATCCTTATTCGCTAGTTTGAAAAAAGTAAATAACAATAATGCTCAAGGTGAATACTATTTACCAGATGTTTTATCCATTTTACGTAAAGAAAAACAGAAAATAAATGCTTCTATTGCTGAAAATTATGAAGAAACATTAGGTATAAATTCTCGTGAACAATTATCTAATGCTGAAAAAATTCTTCGTCAGCGTAAAAATAAAGAATTAATGGCTCAGGGTGTAACTTTGATGGACCCTAATACTACTTATGTAGACACTGATGTTGAAATTGGGCAAGATACTATAATTTATCCATCTACATGGATTGAAGGTAATAGTAAAATTGGTGAAGGCTGTAAACTTGGACCAAACTCACATTTTAAAAATACAGTTATGGGTAATAATGTAGAAGCTATGTTCAGTTTCACTGAAGACTGCGAAATCGCTGATGATGTAAAAATGGGACCATATGTACACATTCGTCCTAATACAAAACTTGCACATAAAGTGAAAATCGGTAATTTCGTAGAAGTTAAAAACTCCAATATCGGTGAAGGCTCTAAATTACCTCACTTGAGCTATATTGGGGATACTGATATGGGCTCTGGTGTAAATATGGGCTGTGGTACAATCACTGTAAATTATGATGGAAAAACTAAATTCCGTACAACAATAGGTGATGATTGCTTTATTGGTTGCAACTCAAATCTTGTAGCTCCAGTTAAAGTAAATAATGGTGCATATATAGGTGCAGGTTCTACCATCACAAAAGAAGTTCCAGAAAATGCACTTGCAATTGCACGTGAAAGACAGAAAAATATTGAAGGTTGGAAAGATAAAAGAAAATAACTAAGAAATTTAGTTAGTATATCAGTATAATAGTTTAATTTATATTTAATTTTGATAGCAATGTAGGATAGCTACATTTCTATATATATTATTATTATTTATTATATTTTTAACAGATTTCAGGAGGAGTAAAATGAACTTCGATACATCAAAATTATGTATTCTCACTGGTAATGCCAATCCAAAATTAGCAGAAGAAGTAGCACAGTATATCGGTGTGGAATTATGTCATGCTTTTGTAGGTCACTTCAACAATGGTGAAACTCAAGTAATGATTAGCGACAGTATTCGTGGTAAGGATGTATTTATTATTCAGCCAACTAGCCAACCAGTAAATGACAATCTTATGGAATTACTCGTTATGGCTGATGCTTGCCGTCGTGCTTCCGCACAGAGCATTAATGCGGTTGTACCATATTATGCTTATTCTCGTCAAGACCGTAAAACTCGTGGTCGTGAACCAATTTCTGCAAAATTAGTAGCTAATCTTATGACTACAGCTGGTATTGACCGTGTAATCACTGTTGACTTACATGCTGGTCAAATTCAAGGTTTCTTTGATATTCCAGTAGATCATCTTGCAGCAGCTCCACTTCTTGCAGCTTATATTCAAGCTAAAAATCTTGATGATGTAGTAGTTGTATCTCCTGACCTTGGTGGTGTAACACGTGCACGTGCATTAGCAGACCGCTTAAAGGCTCCTATTGCTATCATTGAAAAACGTCGTCCAATGCCAGGTTGTGCTAAAGTTATGAACTTAATTGGTGATGTAAAAGACAAAAATTGCGTTATCATCGATGATATTGTAGATACAGCAGGTTCTTTATGTGAAGGTGCAAAAGCACTTGTTAAACATGGTGCTAAATCTGTTTATGCTTGTTGTACTCATGGTATCTTAAGTGATCCAGCAGTTCAACGTATTGAAGATTCTCCAATGGAAGAATTAATTATTACAAATACTATTCCATTACCTGAAGAAAAACATTCTAGCAAAATTGTTTCTGTATCTATGGCTCCACCTATAGGAGAAGTTATTTCTCGTATTTATCAGAAAAAATCTGTAAGCAAACTTTTTGATTCAATTGATATCGTAAAAGGTAAAGGCTGATAACTAAATAAAAAATAAAAGAGGTCTCGTTTTGAGGCCTCTTTTGTGGATATGGGCAAATTTTAGAGTAAGATTTTCATTGTAAATTCAGTTTGGGGTTATATATTAAAATGAAAATAATAAATATAGGAGGGTTTTTATAATTTATGTTTACCATAGAAATTATAAAAGCTATTATTTTAGGGATTGTTGAAGGTTTAACTGAATGGTTACCTGTAAGTAGTACAGGTCATATGATTTTAGTTGACGAATTTATGTCTTTAAATGTAAGTAAAGCTTTTATGGATATGTTTTTGGTAGTTATTCAATTGGGTGCAATTTTAGCAGTAGTTGCCTTAAATTTTGATAGACTAAATCCATTTTCAAAGCGAAAAACGTATTTGAAAAAAAGACAAACTATTTCTTTATGGGGAAAAGTAATAGTTGGTTGTATTCCTGCTGCTGTGATTGGTTTAGCATTCAATGATTATATGGAAGAACATTTTATGAATGCACATGTAGTAGCATTTACATTAGTTTTATATGGTGTTTTATTCATTATAGTTGAAAATTATAATAAACATAGAAGACCAAGAATAAAAGATGTTGATTACTTAGATTATAAAACAGCATTGATAATAGGTTTCTTTCAGGTATTATCATTAGTTCCAGGTACATCTCGCTCTGGTTCCACTATTTTAGGTGGTATTTTATTTGGAACTTCTCGTGTGGTAGCTACAGAATACACATTCTTTTTAGCTATTCCTGTTATGTTTGGTGCTAGTGCATTAAAACTATTTAAATTCGGTTTTAATTATACTTTTGAAGAAGTTATTTTACTATTAGTGGGCATGGTAGTAGCTTTTATAGTTTCTATTATTTCTATTAAATTCTTACTCCGTTATGTAAGAACAAATGACTTTAAAGCATTTGGCTGGTATCGTATAATTTTAGGTCTAATCGTATTTGCATATTTTTATTTCCAAGGATAATTTGACAATTTAAACTGAAATAAATAAAAGAAAAAGTAAAAAATAAAAGGGATAAGATTTGAATTTATATCAAATCGTATCCCTTTTTTCTTTAGATTATTTTTAATTTTAGTGATAAGAGAAGCCTTTGCCATTTACTTCAGAAGCATTGGATATAATGAAAAAAGCTCGTTTATCTATATTTAAGGCTATTTCTTTAATTTTACTTAACTGAGTGAGATTTACTACAATATAAAGTATTTTCTTCTTAGTATGTGTATATCCACCTTCGCCATTAATTAGAGTAACACCACGGCCTAACTCAAGCATGATGAGACCTGCTATTTGTTCGGATTTATCGGAGATAATCATTATAGATTTTCGTTTATTAAAACCTGTAACAATTCTATTGTCAACCTCACCCATGATATACATATAGATTAAAGTATAGACAGCTACTTCAAAGTTAAATAAACATAAACCACAAAGTACAATGATACAATTTAGAGCGAAAATCATAGTGCCGATATTATAAGAATAAAGTTTTTTGATTAAAGCTGCGATTACATCGGCACCACCAGTGTTGGCATTTGCACGTAAGATGAGACCAAAGCCAATACCAGAAACTACACCAGCAACTATTGCAGATAGCATAGGGTTATTATGTAGTGGCGTGTATGGTGTTAAAAATGATGTCAAATCAATGAAAAATGAATATAAACTTGTACCTAATATTGTATTGAAAAAATATAATCTGCCAAAGAAATGATAGGCAATATATAAAATAGGTATGTTGAATATAATGTTTTGTATACCAATTGGTAAATCAAATAAATAGTGAAGAATAATGGCTATCCCTGTAAGTCCACCAGATAAAAAGTGATTAGGAATTAAAAAGAGATTACAAGATATAGCAGAAATGAGTGCACCAAGCACAATCATCGCATATTGTACAATATACTTTTTCATAAAATACCTCTAAAATAATATAAAATCTAAATCAATATTCATCATTATATAGCAATTTAGACATTTAGCAAGTAGTTTTTTTAATTATTTTACATATTTTATAAAATTTTTATTTAAGATTGTAAAAAAATGTACATTACAATCTACGTTTAGCAATAGCATTACGCATTTTTTCGATATTAGTGAAGTTTTTTGTAACATTTTTTTGATATACACCCATATATAGAATATCTACTATGGCCATATGGATCAAACGAGAAGCAACTGCTTCTGATTTATAGGCGATTTCGCGACCCATACCATGCAAAACAACATCGGCTAATTTACAAAGTGGGGAATTCATATAACTTGTTATGGCTATAATGGGGATATTATTATTGTGGGCTAATTCAATTGCTTGGAGTAAATCGATATTGGCACCGGTATGAGATACACAGATGATTAAATCTTTTTCTGTGAGTAGAGATGAGGCTGTAACTTGCATATGCAAATCATTATAGGCTTTTATAGGAATACCAAAACGCATAAAACGTGTTTCGATATCTTGGCAGACTGTAAAAGAATTGCCAAAACCATATACGCAGATTTGATGTGCATTTTTTATAAGTTGAACAGCCTTTTCCACTTGAGAAAAATCCAATAATTTTAAAGTGTCTTGAAGTCCATCAGTTATAGAAGAAAATAATTTTTCTGCAATTAATTTATAGGAATCATTGGGATTGATTTCTTGAGACACTAATTCATCTTGGCTAAATACTTCACTAGCTAAGGATATTTTTAAACTTTGTAGACCGCTAAAACCTAATTTTTTACAAAAACGAGAAATAGTAATTTCCGAACTTTGAGTATTGCTGGCTAAATCGGAGATAGTTTGACTCATGACAGTTTTTAAATTGGCAAGGATATAATCTATGATGCGTTTTTCTGATTTCGTCATATTATTATAATTGCTACGCATTAATGTTAAGATAGATGTATTTGTCTCCATGATGTTCACCTCAAAATCTTTCTTAATGTAATTATAACAACAAAATACAGTGATAGTATAGAATAAGATTGATAAAATGATATAAAAATATCAAAAATAAAAAATAAAATGAAAAATATATTGCATAATAAAGTTTTATTTGTTATAATTTGCTTGTGTTAGTAAATAAAGAAATTACATAAATTAATGATTTTTCAGTTTATTTATAATGATTTAGGGAAAGGGCGGTTTTAATGTTGGCTTTTAGTAATACAAGAAGTTGTATTTGGATTGGGGTAGATGTAGGTACTACAGGAGTTAGAGCGATTGCTTATCAAAAAGATGGATTGAGTTTATGTAGTGCAGATGAATTTTATCCGTTAGAAACACCATATCCAGATTGGGCTGAGCAAAATCCTGAGATTATATATAAAGCAATTGAAAAAGTTGTACGTGAAGTAGCTAATACTTTAATTTATAAAGGAAAAAATGTATCTGGTATAGCTATTAGTACTGTTATGCATAGCTTTGCACCGGCTAATGAAAATCGTGAATTGTTGAGCAATATGATAACTTGGGCAGATAGCCGTTCCGTAGGTATTGTTAATGAATTAAAAAAAGATGAAGCCTTAGTAAAAGGTTTTTATGAAAGAACATGTTGTCCAACTCATTCTTGTTATCCATTTTTGAAAATCTTATGGGTGAGAAAAAATTATCCTGACGTATTTGCCAAAATGAGATATATCTATTCTTTAAAAGATTATATTTTTGAAAAAATGACAGGTGAGTGGGTAGTTGATAAGTCTTCAGCTTCTGCAAGTGGTTTATATAATGCTCATAAAATGGATTGGGACGAAGAAATTTTAAATTATGCGGGAATAACGAGAGCACAATTACCACCTGTTGTATCTACGACTTATCAGAGTAAATTGACAGATAATGCAGCACAAAGATTGAATTTACCAGAAAATTTACCTGTAGTTATTGGTGCTACGGATGGTGTATTGGTAAATGTGGGAATTGGTGCTATCGAAGATGGTCAGTTAAGTGCAACAATCGGTACAAGCGGAGCAATTAGAATGCTCACAAAAACACCAAAGGTGGATAGTTTAGGACGCACATGGTGTTATAACTTGACTGATGATATGTGGGTTGCAGGTGGTGCTATAAATAATGGTGGCATCATCATGAGATGGCTTCGCGATAAAGTCTGTCATTATAGCAATCATCGTTTAGAAGATATCGATATTGACCCATATGATTTAATGACGCTTAAAGCTTCTAAAATTCCAGCTGGAGCAGATGGATTATTGTTGTTGCCATTTTTTACAGGTGAACGTGCACCATATTGGAATTCTGAACTTCGTGGAATGTTTTTTGGCTTATCTTTAAATCACAGTCGTTCTCATATGATTAGAGCTGGCATGGAAGGTATATGTTTTAGTTTAAATTGTGTACTAAGTGCTTTAAAAGATTTTGGTCAGGTAAAAGATATTCGCGTTAGTGGTAGTTTTACAAAATCACCATTATGGTTACAAATTATGGCTGATATCTTTGGCGAACATATAACTTTACCTCAAAATAGCGAGGGAGCAGCTTTTGGGGCAGCTGTTTTAGGTTTCATAGCCAGTGGTGAGATGAAAGATATCTCAGATACTGCAAATTTAATTAAACCGAAGAAAGTATATAAACCACAAGCAGAAAATAAAGAAGTCTATGAAGAACTTTTTGATATCTATAGCAGTTTATATGAAAAATTACAACCTGATTTTGCACGCATAACTACGTATCAAAATAGAATGTATAAATAATAAAAATATATAAAGAGAGAGGGTTTTGATTATGCCATTAGCTATATTGGCTGTGGGGATTATTATTTTATTTATACTTATTGTAAAGTGTAAATTAAATAGTTTTTTATCTTTAATTTTTGTAGCAATTTTTATGGGCTTTGCTTTAGGTTTACCAGTAGATGCTATCGTACCATCTATAACTAAGGGGTTAGGCGGTACATTAGGAGGTCTGGCAATAGTCGTAAGTTTTGGGGCTATGCTTGGTAAATTGATGGCTGATAGTGGGGGAGCACAAAGAATTGCCACTACATTGATTTCTATGTTCGGAGTAAAAAATGTTCGTTGGGCTGTTTGCTTAACAGGTTTTGTCGTAGGTATTGCACTTTTTTATGAAATCGGCTTTGTACTTTTAATTCCATTAGTATTTACGATTGCAGCGGAAGCAAAGGTTAATCTTTTAGAAGTTGGTATTCCAATGGCAGCTTCTTTATCTGTAGCACATGGATTTTTACCACCTCACCCAGGACCAACAGCGATTGCGGTTATTTTTAATGCAGACTTAGGGACTACTTTGATTTATGGCTTTATTATTGCAGTGCCAACAGTTATCTTAGCAGGACCACTTTATTATAATTTTGTTAAAGATTTAAAACCAGAAATACCAGAAGGATTATATAATCCTAAAATTTTCAAAGAAGATGAAATGCCTTCTTTTGCAGTAAGTATTTTTACAGCATTAGTACCAGTTGTATTGATGGCTGCTTCTGCTATTGTAAAAATGACTTTAGATGATACGTATAGTATTTACCATATTTTAGTATTTTTAGGAAATCCAGATATAGCACTTACTATTTCTGTAATCATTGCTATTTTTACTTTTGGTTTAAATCGCGGAAAATCCATGAAAGAAATAATGACAAGTGTAGAAGATGCAGTAAAAACTATTGCGATGATCTTACTTGTTGTTGCAGGTGGCGGTGTTTTAAAACAGATTTTAATTGATAGTGGATTGGGAACATATATCGGTAGTTTAATTCATGGTTCAGATATGTCTCCATTATTGATGGCATGGTTGATTGCTGCTGTTATTAGAACTTCTGTTGGGTCTGCAACTGTAGCGGCACTTACAGCAGGTGGTATTGTAGCACCATTAATTCCACTCACTGGTGTAAGCCCAGAACTTATGGTATTAGCAGTTGGTGCAGGTAGTGTAATTTTCAGCCCACCAAATGATCCAGGATTTTGGTTATTTAAAGAGTTCTTTGGTTTAACTATAAAAGGAACAATTCGCACATGGTGTGCTTTGGAAACTATTATTTCTGTTGCAGGTATTATTGGTGTAATGATTTTAAATGCAATTTTGTTTTGATAATTTTTAAAGATTTTATGCAAATAAATTATAAATAAAAAAGAATAAATGTATTTTATGAATAATTTAGTAGCTGGATTTTAGATATGCAATAATATATTGTACGAGAAAAATAAAAAAGCTACCTTATTGGTAGCTTTTTTTGATAGACAGTTGTACAATATAGATATATTTTTTTTATTTTTAATGGGGGAAAATAAAATTTATGAAATCAAATATAGCAGTTATTGGTATGGGTGTAATGGGAAGCTGTTTAGCTTTAAATATGGCAAATCATAATTTCAAAGTAGCCGTATATAATTACACTCCAGATTTAACAGAGGATTTTGTTAAAAATCATCCACATGATAATATAACAGCTTTTTATGATGTAAAATCCTTAGTAGAAGGTGTAGCTCGTCCTCGTAAATTCTTTATCATGGTAACAGCAGGTAAAGCAGTAGATAGTGTGATTGAAAGTCTTTTACCTTATTTAGATAAAGAAGATATCATCATGGACGGTGGAAATTCCTTCTTTAAAGATACACAGAGAAGATATGAATATGTAACTTCTAAAGGATTTAAATATTTTGGTGTTGGTGTATCTGGCGGTGAAGAGGGAGCACTCAATGGCCCAGCATTAATGCCAGGCGGTAATAAAGAAAGTTATAAAGAAATCAAAGAAGTTTTAGAAGCTATTTCCGCTAAAGCTGAAGATGGTAAACCTTGTTGCACATATATCGGTGAAAACGGTGCAGGTCATTATGTAAAAATGGTGCATAATGGTATTGAATATGCAGATATGCAACTTATTGCTGAAGCTTATTTATTATTAAAACATGTTGGTGGATATGAAAATTCTCAGATTGCAGATATTTTCAATGAATGGAACCAAGGTGAATTAAATAGCTTCTTAATTGGTATTACAGCAGATATCTTTAAAGAAAAAGATGATTTAGGCGAAGGCGAATTAGTAGATAAAATCTTAGATAGTGCAGGGCAAAAAGGCACAGGTCGTTGGACAAGTTTAGCTGCTTTAGAACAAGGTGTGAATACATCTATTATGACAAGTGCTTGCAATGCTAGAAATATCAGTTCTTTCTATGAAAAACGTCAACAATTAGCAGAAAGTGGTTTGAAAAAAGTATTACCTGTAGAAATTGATGCAGATTTTGTAGAAGATGTAAGACGTTCTTTATATACAGCTAAAATTGCAGCATATGCTCAAGGTCTTGCTTTGTATAAGAGTGCCTCTGAAACATATGATTGGCATTTAGATTTAGGCGATATTGCTTCTATTTTCAGAGCTGGTTGCATTATTCAGGCGAAATTTTTAAATAATATCACAAATGCTTATCAGCAAGAACCTAATTTAGATAATTTAATTGAAAATGAATTCTTTGCTGAAAAAGTAAAAAATAATCAGCAATGTTTAAGAAAAATTGTAGCTAAAGCTATTTTAGCAGGTGTACCAGTACCAGCTTTTGCAAATGCAATTTCTTATATTGATGGCTTGAGTACAAAAGTTGTGGGTGCAAATCTCATTCAAGCTCAAAGAGATTATTTTGGTGCTCATACGTATAAACGCATTGATAGAGAAGGCTCTTTCCATCATCAGTGGCAAAAACATTTTGATAGATAAAAATATAGAAAGAAAAAGCAGACTTTTGTCTGCTTTTTTTTTATAATATAAAGTATTGGAATGAATTAAAAGTGAGGTGTTTTTGGTGAAAATTGCATTTAGTGATTTTGATGGAACATTATATTTTCATGATGAAGCAATCATCCCACAAATAAATATAGAAGCGGTAAATAAGTGGAGACAGCAAGGTAATTTATTTGTTTTATGTAGTGGTAGAGATGTACATTCTTTAATGCATGAAGTAAATAATCAGAAGCTTACTTATGATTTTGTAATTTGCAATAATGGTGGAACAATTTTCGATAAAAATTTAAAATTAATAAAATCCTTTCCTTTAGATAAAATTCAATTAGAAAAACTTTTTCATAGTGATATTGTCAAAGAAAGTTGGCATATTTTATTTTCTTCAGCAGAAAAAATGAGAACTACGATAAATAGCCCTAAATCGCAGTTGTTAAAGTATTTTGAGTCTGAAAAATATAAAAATCAAGACATCATTCAAAAAATATCTGTAGAACAAGCTTTAGCTGAAATGAATGTAATACAAATTAGTTTAGCTTATGAAACAGAAGAAATTGCTAACAATTATGCTAAACGCATAAATAGTGAATTTGAAGGAGCTTTCTTAGCTAATATGAATTTAAATTGTATAGATATATGTGCTAAGGGAATAAATAAAGCTCAAGGAGTCAAAGAATTATTGAATTTGCAAAAAGATAAATACTTTGAACATGTTTTAACAATAGGTGATGCTCAAAATGATGTATCAATGATAAAAGAATTTGGAGGATATAGTTTAAATTCAGCAACTATGCATGCAAAAAAAGTTGCAACAAAGTTGTATGATAGTGTTGGTGAAATGTTATTGGATAATTTATAAGATGTAAGATACCTAAAAGTACCTATTATAAAATATAGGCACTTTTAGGTTTTTTTATTATATTTATAAATTTAATTTATAGGTTTTTAATATAATTATAATTAAAATTGTTCATTATTTGGAAATATTTTTAAAATTTTAAAATAAATATATATTACCTATTGCAAAATTAATCAAAAAAGTTGTATGATAAGAGCAAGTTAAATAAACCGGTGGATTTACAAGCGTTAAATTTTTATAAAAATATATTAAGGAGTGAAATTATGAAAAGATTAGTAGCAGCATTAACAGGCCTTACTATGTTGGCTTTTTGTGTGGGATGTGGTAGTGATAATAGTTCTAGTAGTGGAACTGGAAGTGGAGCTACAAAAGATGGTAAGGAAATTACAATAGGTTATTCTCAATTAGGTGCTGAATCTGAATGGAGAACAGCACAAACAGAATCTATTAAACAAGCAGCAAAAGATGCAGGTATAAATCTTCAATTCTCAGATGCACAGCAAAAACAAGAAAATCAGATAAAAGCAATTCGCTCTTTCATTGCACAAGGAGTAGACTTAATTGCATTTACACCAATTGTAGAAACTGGTTGGGATACTGTTTTACAAGAAGCAAAAGATGCAGGTATTCCAGTAGTTATTGTTGACCGTGATGCAAAAGTAAGTGAGGATTTATATGTAGCTAAAATAGGTACAGATTCAAAAGCTGAAGGTAAAAAAGCTTTTGAATGGATTGACCAATATATGAAAGCACAAAATAAAACACCTCGTGATGGAGGTAGTGTATATAATATAGCAGTACTCGAAGGTACTGTAGGTTCCTCTGTAGCTATTGGACGTTCTGAAGGTTTTGAAGAAGCAATGAAAGCTTCTCCAGATGCAAGCAAATATCAAATTTTAATGTCTCAAACTGGTGAATTTACACGTCAAAAAGGCCAGGAAGTTATGGAATCTTTCTTAAAATCTGGTGGTCGTGATAAAATCGATATTTTATTCTCTCAAAATGATGATATGGCTTTAGGTGCTATTCAAGCTATTGAAGCAGCTGGATTACAGCCAGGTAAAGATATTGTAATTGTTTCTGTTGATGGTGTAAAAGGTGCTTTCCAGGCTATGATTGAAGGTAAATCAAATTGTACTGTTGAATGCAATCCATTACAAGGACCATTGCTCATGGAAACAGCTAAGAAAATTTTAAATGGTGAACAAGTAGATAAAATGGTATATATGGAAGAAGGAGTCTTCCCAGCAGATGTTGCTGAAAAAACATTACCAGAAAGAAAATATTAATTTCATTGTATAAGAATTACTAGAAATAGTAAAAAGCCGTACTTGGCTTGAACGGCAAGTACGGCTTATTTTATATAAAATTTTACTTGAATGAGGTGAGAATATGGGAGATGTTCTCTTAGAAATGCGAAATATAGATAAAGTATTTCCTGGAGTTAAAGCTTTATCGAACGTAGATTTTACTTTACGTGCAGGTGAGATTCACTCATTAATGGGAGAAAATGGAGCGGGAAAATCTACATTAATAAAAGTTCTTACAGGTGTTTATCATCGTGATGGTGGTACTATTACTTTAAATGGTAAGGAGATTTCACCAAACAATCCAAAAGAAGCACAAGAATGTGGTATTTCTACTGTTTATCAAGAAGTAAATTTATGTCCTAATTTAACAGTTGCGGAAAATATTTTTATTGGACGTGAACCAAAGAGATTTGGTTTTATTGATTGGAAACAAATAAATAAACGTTCTGCTGACTTATTAAATAGTTTAAATATTCACATTGATGTGACAAAAACATTGGATCATTACTCTGTAGCTATACAGCAAATGATAGCTATAGCACGTGCTGTTGATGTTGATGCTAAAATTTTAATTCTTGATGAACCAACATCTAGTTTAGATGAAGAAGAAACAAAACGTTTGTTTAGCATTATTCGTCAATTACAAAAAAAGGGAATGGGAATAATTTTTATTTCACATTTCTTAGAACAAATTTATGAATTGTGTAGTAGAATTACAATTTTACGCAATGGCGAATTAGTTGGAGCTTATGACATTGATAAATTACCACAGGTAGAATTAATTGCTAAAATGGTTGGTAAAGATTTAGATTCTGTAAAAGAATTTGATAAAATGGGAGCTAAAAGTGTACCTTCAGATGAAGTATTTCTTGAAGCAAAAAATATTGGCTGTACTGGTAAATTAAATAGTGTAGATTTAACTATACATAAAGGTGAAGTAATTGGCCTTGGTGGTTTACTAGGTTCTGGTCGTACAGAAACAGCTGAATTGCTTTTTGGGGTAAATCCAATTACTAAGGGTGAAATTGTAATTAATGGCAAAAAAGTTAACTTGAAAAATCCAATTGAAGCGATGAATGAAAAAATAGCATTTTGCCCAGAAGATAGAAAGGTACAAGGTATAATAGGCTCTTTAAGTGTTCGTGAAAATATTATTTTAGCATTACAGGCTAAAAAAGGAATGTTTAAATATATACCATATAAAGAACAGGTTGTATTTGCAGATGATTGTATTCAATTATTAAAAATAAAAGTTTCAGACAGGGAACAATTGGTAAGCAATTTAAGTGGTGGTAATCAGCAAAAAGTTATTATTGCTCGTTGGCTCATAACGGAACCTAATTTATTAATATTAGATGAACCAACACGTGGTATTGATGTTGGTACAAAGAGTGAAATTCAAAAAATGGCTGTAGCTTTGGCAAAATCTAAAGGTATGTCGGTTATATTTATTTCCAGTGAAATGGATGAAATGATTAGAACTTGTACAAAGATAACAGTTATTCGTGACCGTAAAAAAGTCGCAGAAATAGAAGGCGACAAAGTTACTTCAGAAAACATTATGAAAGCTATTGCTGGAGGTGAAGTTTAATGGATAAATTAAAAAGTTTTAAATCTAGTTCAATTTTTTTACCTTTAGTTGCTTTAGCAATTTTGGTTATATTTAATATTATTTTTGTCCCAGGATTTTTAGATGTGGAAATAACACAGGATGGTAGATTATATGGCCGTGTATTTGATATCTTAAATCGTTCTTCATCTTTGATTATTCTTTCATTAGGTATGACTTTTGTTATTGCTACAGCAGGAATTGATATTTCTGTTGGTGCTGTAGTTGCTATATCAGGTGCTGTTTGTTGTAGTCTTATTGGTGGCAGAGGCGATGGTGTAGCTGAATATCCAATGGTTGTAGCTATGATTGCAGCTATAGCTACTGGTGTTGTTTGCGGTATGTGGAATGGGTTCTTAGTAGCAAAGATAAAGATACAACCGATGGTTGTAACACTTATCTTAATGGTTGCTGGTAGAGGTATTGCTCAATTACTTACTGAAGGACAAATTATAACAGTTTATTATGCTCCATTTAGTTATATTGGTGGAAATATTCCAGGCAATATTATTCCAAGCCCGATTATTATTGCAATTTTAATGATAGCATTAGTGGTATTTATCTTGAAAAAAACATCTCTTGGGCTGTTTATTCAATCGGTAGGTATTAATCCTACAGCAAGTAGATATGCAGGTATAAATGTTGCTTTAATTATCTTTTTAGTATATGCTTTTTCTGGTTTTTGTGCAGGTGTTTCAGGATTAATTGAAAGTTCATTAATTCGTGCAGCAGATGCGAATAATGCTGGATTAAATATGGAAATGGATGCTATTTTAGCAGTAGCTTTAGGTGGTACATTATTGAGTGGTGGTAAATTTTATATTGGCGGCAGTATAATTGGTGCTATTACTATTCAAACATTAACTACTACTATGTACGCAATGGGGGTAGCTTCTGACCAATTACCAGTAGTAAAAGCTATTGTTGTAATTATTTTATGTTTAATTCAATCTAAACATTTCCGTGAAATTTTTAATAAGAGCAAAAAAAATACAGTAAAGGCGGTGGATAAAGCATGAATATGAAACAATATATAAATTCCGCAATAGCCTCAAGATATTTTCAATTTTTTGTAACTGTAATATTATTCATAGTATTATATGGTATTGGTGTAGCGATGTATAATGGTTTTTCGAGACCTCAAGTTTTTTGGAACTTGCTTATTGATAATGCATCTCTAATTATTGTTACTGTTGGTGTAACTTTTACAATTATCACTGGCGGTGGTGGTATTGATATCTCTGTAGGTGCAGTTGTTGCACTTGTATGTATGTGTTTAGCATATTTACTACAGAATACAGAACTTGCAATACCTGTAGTTATTTGTTTAGTTTTATTGATTGGTATCGTTGTAGGATTTGTTCAAGGATATTTAATTTCAGTATTTAAGATGCAGCCTTTTATTGTAACATTGGCAGGTATGTTTTTTTGTCGTGGTATGACAGCTGTTATTTCTAGAGACACTATTAATATTGACAATCCAAATTATGTAGCGATTGCTTCAGAACGTATAAATATGTTTGGAACAGGATTTATTTCTGTTGGTGCTTTGGTAGCATTAATTGTATTGATTATTGCGATTATAGTATTAAAATATACAAAATTTGGTAGAACTATATTTGCAATTGGTGGTAATGAAAATTCTGCCTCCTTAATGGGTTTACCTGTAACAAAAACTAAAATTTTAGCGTATGTAATAAGTGGTTTTTGTGCAGCTTTAGGTGGTGTAGTATATTCTTGGACTATGTTATCTGGATATACATTACATGCAATGGGCATGGAAATGGATGCTATCGCTTCTTCCGTTATTGGTGGTACATTATTAACTGGTGGGGTAGCTTTTATGCCAGGTACTATATTCGGTGTATTAATTCAAGGTATAATTCTCACCTTTATAACTTTTCAGGGAACATTATCTGCTTGGTGGACTAAAATCGTAGTTGGTGCTTTGTTATGTATATTTATCATCATGCAAGCATTAATTACTGAACATAAAAATAAATTAACATCTAAGAGTTCAATGGAAAGTAATAAATAAAAAATAGAGGTGAAGATAATGGTAGGTATAGTTATAGTCTCACACATGGTAAGCATTGCTGAAGGTGTCAGAGATATGGCAAAAAAAGTAGTTCCAAATGAATTAAAAATTATTGCTGCTGGAGGTACTGCTGATGGTAGCTTTGGTACGGATAGTGCAAAAATTTGTCGAGCCATCGAAGAGGCAGATGATGGAAAAAATGGTGTAATTATCATTACAGATGTAGGTAGTTCTATTATATCAGCAGGATTAGCGATCGAAGGATTATCTATGCAGTTGCATCAACGTGTAAAAATAGCTGATGCTCCAATTGTAGAAGGTGCTATTGCAGCAGCTAGCGAAGCAGCAAAAGGTAGTGATTTAATAACCGTATTAAATATGACAGAAAACGCAAAGAGTGTATCAAAAAGAGGATAAACATATATAGTAAAAAATGGGGGAATGTTGTAGATTACAATATTTCCCCATCTTAATATTTTTAATAATTAGTTGTATTATATAGAGATTATTTGGTAAACTATATAAATACGTATATAAATATAAAAAGAGAATATATTATATTTATAGAAGAAAGGACGGTGTAAAAATGGCGACTACAGATGCTCCGAAATATATAGATTTAATGAATTGGATAAGAGAGCAAATTTTAAGCGGAGAGTTCAGTGTAGGTATGAGATTGCCTTCTGAAAATGAATTAGGAAAGAAATTTTCTATTAGTAGACAAACAGTAAGACAAGCAACAAGTGTATTAGAAAGTGAAGGTCTATTAGAAAGAAGACGTGGTAGCGGAACATATGTATGTGCTTCAAAATCAGCAATAAAGAAAGCAACAAGAAATATAGGTGTTGTTCTAACTTATTTAGATGATTATATTTTTCCAAGTATTGTACAAGGAATAGAGAAAGTATTGACTAAAAATGGTTATTTCATGCAGTTAGCTTTTACCTATAATAGAGTGGAAAAAGAAGCATATATTTTAGATACTATGTTGAAAAACAATATTGATGGCTTAATTATTGAACCATCAAAAAGTGGTATACCATATATCAATACAGATTTTTATCAAAAAATAAAATCAGCAGGAATACCATGTGTGTTTATCCATGCTGATACTAATCCGCCAATGAATATACCAAGTATACGTATGGATGATTATATGGCTGGACAGGCTGCGGGAGAATATCTTATAAAACATGGTCATGAAAAGATTGCGGGTATTTTTAAATCTGATGATATGCAAGGTCAATTGCGTTATTCAGGTGCGATTAATGCTTTAAAAAAATATAACTTGTTGCAATCTGAACGTAATATGTTTTGGTATACAACAGAAGATATAAAACAAATTCAAAATGGCGAATTTAGCGAAAAAATGTTAGAACGTATAAATGATGCTACAGCCATTATTTGTTATAATGATCAGGTGGCAAGGTATTTAGTAGATTTATTGACGAGATTAGGTAAAAAAATACCAGATGATATATCTATTATTAGCTTTGATGATTTAGAATTAGAATCGGCGATAGGTTTAACAACATTTGCTCATCCAAAAAAAGAATTAGGTAAAACCGTAGCTGTACAACTTTTAAAGTTAATGGAAAATCCAAGTTTAAATGTGAGCGTAAAATTTCCGCCTAATTTAGTAGAAAGAGAATCTGTAAAGGATTTAAGAGATAAAAATTAAAAAAAACACTTCTTTTATGTTGAGATTTAAAATCTTAATTACTCGCTTAAAACATAAAAGAAGTGTTTTTATTTTATATTAGTTAAGATTATTTAGAGCTATTTGTAATATAATCTTTAATAATTTTTACTGCACCTTCAATACCAGTACGACCTACATTGATTACTAAATCATAATCTTTAGGATCTCCCCAGCTGAGTCCTGTGTAGTAATTATAATAAGAAGCACGTTTTTGATCTTCTTTTTTTAATTCATCTAGAGATTTATGATAAACAAGGTTACCACGTGTTTTTCTAAAATCATCATCAGCCACAATGAAGAAAGAAAATGCTTTGTGGTCATCTAAGATATAGTTAGCACAACGACCAACAAAAATACCAGAATCTTTTTGATCAGCTAAAGCTCTAATAGCTTTTGCTTGAGGGCGAAACATGAACATATCATCATTTTTAATAATATTATCAAAAATATGTTCATATGGAGATTCTTCACCATAAAGATTAGCATATGTTAAATTAAGTTCTTCTAATTTACAGCCTTTTTCTAAGTGTTCAGCAATAAGTGCTACAAGTTTTCTATCGTATAATGGAAGTTGAAGTTCTTTAGCTAAAATTTCAGCAACTTCACGTCCGCCAGCACCATATTGACGACCAATTGTAATTAACATAATATTTTCCTCCTTGAATCTATCTTATCATTAGCAACCGATATTGCGAAGTTTCTTACCTTCCATGAGATTGCTTTCAATTTTTTCAAGAGAAACACCTTTTGTTTCTGGAACAATGTAGATTGTGCAGAAAATGAAGATTACGTTTAAAATACCATATAACCAGAATGTCTGAGCGGAACCAATACCTTCGAGAAGGGAAAGGAATGTAGCACCGATAATCATATTGGATACCCAGTTTGTAGTAGTGGAGCATGCAATACCGAAGTCACGGCTCTTAAGAGGTTGAATTTCGGAACATAAAATCCAGATAACAGGTGCAGCACTCATAGCATAACCAGCGATGGAAAGAATTGTCATACCAACAGCAGTGTAAGAAATCCATTGAGCAGTATTGCCACCTTCAAACTGCATGAGGCACCAACCGAGAACGATAAGAGCTAAAGCCATGATACCAAAACCAATTTTTAAAGCAATTTTACGACCAGTTTTATCAATGAACTGCATGGAGATCCAAGTGAATACAACGAATGTCATACCGTCTAAGATAGTAGCGAACATTTGATCTGTATGGCTTTCAAAACCAGCAAGACTGAAGATTTTTGGAGCATAGTACATGATAATGTTCTGACCAGTGAATTGTTGCATGAACTGTAAGAACATACCGAGGAAAACAACACGACGAACATTTTTATTTGCTTTGAATAAAGAGAAACCAGCTTGTTTTACTTTTAAGCTATCTGTAATATCTTGAAGTTCTTCATGAGCTTTTTCTTTATTGCCACGAAGAACATTAAGTACTTTTTGAGCTTCAGTTGTGAAACCTTTAGAAGCGAGCCAACGTGGGCTGTCTGGTAATTTAGAAACAGCAAATACTAATAAGAATGCAGGAATACTGATAATACCAAGCATAAGTCTCCAGCTTTCTGTTGGAGCAAGAAGTGTATCAGAGATGAATGCAATAACGATACCGAAGTTAATCATGAGCTGATACATGGAAATCAAGCGACCACGATGTTCCTTTTCACTCATTTCAGAAAGATAAAGTGGTGCTACATAAGAAGCAACCCCAATGGAAAAACCTAAGATTATACGGGAAACTAATAAGATTTCATAATTTTGAGCGAATGAAGAACCAAAACAACCTATAATAAATAAAAGACCTGCCGTTAAAATAGATTTTTTACGACCTAATTTAGATGAAATCCATAGAGTAATAACTGAACCAATAGCCGCACCGAACATCATAGAACTTACAATCCATTCTTGCATTTGGCTTGTAAGTGATAATTGGTCTGTGATAAATGGCAATGCACCAGCAATTACCCCAATATCAAGACCGAACAACAAACCAGCCATACCGGCTGCAACAGATACTAATTTACGCATACGTTTACTTTGTTGAAGCGCTTCTGTGTTAATAGCTGTGGACATGAAATAAAACCTACCTTTTCTTGTTTATAGAATTAACAGACAATTATAAATATCATACTAATTTAAATAATTTCATCAAGTTGTATGATATTTTTGACAAAAGCAATTGTACTATAGTTTTTTTTATTTGACAAGTGCCTGTTGTAAATAATTTTTACTTTTTTTTGAATTTTTTTATTTAGGAAAAATATTTGAGAAAAATAATTTCCGTTAATAAGATAGAAAAGGATGAGTAAAAGTTTACGAAAAGTTGTTTATATAATTGAATTGTTAAAAAGATTGAAAAAATTTATAAAAATTTTTTCAATTTGCTATTGAAAATTGTATAACATACATGCTATAATAAAACCATGTTGTATGACAATTATATATTATAATTTTCTAATAAGTAATAATATTGAATATACGACATAGATTTAAATTAGAATTATTTGCAAGTAATAAGATAAGTTATAATTTTTTAAAGAAAGAAGTTGTTTTTTTATGAAAAAATTACAAGACTACAAATTTTGGTTTATCGTAGGCAGCCAGTTTTTATATGGACCTGAAGCTTTAAAAGCTGTTGAAGATGACGCAAGAAAAATGGTAGATGGTTTGAATGCTTCTGGTAAACTTCCAGCTAAAATTGAATTCAAAGCTGTAGGTACTACTGCTGAAGTTATCGATAGATTTGTAATGGATGCAAACTATGATGATACTTGTGCTGGTATTATTACATGGATGCATACTTTCTCCCCATCCAAAATGTGGATTAGAGGTCTTAAAAAATTACAAAAACCATATCTTCACCTTCATACACAATATAATCAAGAAATTCCAAATGAAGGAATTGATATGGACTTTATGAACTTAAATCAGTCTGCACATGGTGACCGTGAACATGGTTTCATTGGTACTCGTATGCGTCTTGCTCGTAAAGTTGTTGTTGGTTATTGGGAAACAGAAGCTGTTCAGAAAAAAATTGCTACATGGATGCGTACTGCAATTGGTGTAATTGCTAGTGCTGATTTAAAAGTTATTCGTTTTGGTGATAACATGAGAAATGTTGCTGTTACTGAAGGCGATAAAGTAGAAGCAGAAATTAAATTTGGTTGGTCTGTAAATACTTGGGCTGTTGGTGATTTAGTACAGTATATCAATGCTGTAACAGAAGAACAGATTGATGCTCAAGTAGCTGAATATAAATCTAAATATGTAATGAATACAGATAATATCGCATCTGTACGTTATCAGGCAAAAGTTGAAGTTGCTATCAAAAAATTCTTAGAAGATAATAACGCAGATGGCTTTGTAAATACATTTGAAGACCTTTATGGTATGGAACAACTCCCAGGTCTTGCAACACAAGATTTAACTGGTCAAGGTTATGGTTTTGGACCTGAAGGCGATTGGAAAATTGCTTGCCTCACTGCAGTTATGAAAACTATGGCACAGGGTATTGATGAAGGTACTGCTTTGATGGAAGATTATACTTATCATTTCGGTAAAAACGGTGAAGATAGCTATAATCTCGGTGCTCATATGCTTGAAGTTTGCCCAAGTGTTGCAGCTGATACTCCAAAAATTGAAGTTCATGAACTTGGTATCGGCGGTAAAGATGCTCCAGCTCGTCTTGTATTTGAAGGTAAAGCAGGCAGTGCTATTGTAGCTACTATTGTAGATATGGGCGGTAGAATGCGTCTTATCGTAAATGATGTTGAATGCGTAAAACCTATTATGCCAATGCCAAATCTTCCTGTTGCTCGTGTAATGTGGAAACCATTGCCAAGCCTTGAAGAAGCAGGTGAAGCTTGGATCTTAGCAGGTGGTGCACATCATAGCGTTATCAGTTACACTGTAACTGCTGAACAACTTCGCGATTGGGCTAATATGATGGGTATTGAATTTGTTCATATTACTAAAGACTTAGATATGGATAAATTTAAAGATCAGCTCATGCTTTCCGACATTATGTGGAAATTAAAATAATTTGTTAACTCTCTCTCTTTCCCCCATAACTTTATATATTTTCCCTTAACTTAGGGGGAAAGAATATTTTTTAAAATAACAGCGTATAACTATAATAGTTATACGCTGTTTTTGTTTATAGTATCAAATATAGTTTTTGTAGGTATTATTTCATTAGTAATTAATGCATGAATTAATACATGATATTTAGGCAATTTATCTAAACCCCAAAGTAATTTAATATTAAATACATCTTCAGTTACTTTTCCTAAATCTATGCCAAAAGAATCAAGGGAATGACGCATTTTATCTGGGTGTTTACAAGGTTTATTATCATCTCTACTGCATTTACAGCAATAACTACAACCGCCAGAAGATAGAGAAATTGTATTATCATTTTCTAAATTTAGTAGAGCAGTAGCTAATTCATTTTTTGTTTTACGTAAGGTTTTACGCGTAAAAGAACTGATTTCTTCTTTAGTAGTTAAACTATTTATAGTATCCTCAGTGTAATTTAATTGTACAGCAACTAGATAAATAGATTTATATTTATTTAAATAAGTTTTAGGATTAAAACTAAGTGGTGGACAAGACCATTTATGATTATAATTATTACATTGTTTGCAATAACCTAAGAATTTATCAATATCTTGATAATTTGAGATAAATTCTTGCATGTTTTGCTGTTTGATATAAATTTTAGTTGTAAACATAAACATACTTCCTTTTTGATATTAGATAGATGAATATTTTTGATTTTAGGTTTGACAGCTATATTTGATAAGCTTATTATTAGTATGAATAAATTATAGCGTAAAAAGCTAGATTTTAATAGGAGGTCTTTTTATGGACTTATTGATGCAAGGTGTAGAATATTTTCATAAAGGCGGATTAGTAATGTATATATTGCTAATATGTTCAATTTTTATTATAACTATTGGCATAGAACGTTTATTATATTTTACAAAAGCTGATTCTGGTAGAGATTTTACACAAAAATTTTATAAATTGATGATTAATAATAAAATCGAAGAAGCAAAAGCTTTAGCACAAAATACTAAGGGGGATTTGGCATCATTGGTGAATTTTGCATTTAGTAAAATGCAAAATAAAAATATAAATTTGATGATGTTATTGGAAGTACAATCAGGCATTAGTATTTCTAAATTTAAGGAAAGATTATATTATTTAAATGTAATCGTTACTATGGCTCCTCTTTTGGGTTTATTGGGAACAATAGTGGGAATGATTTCAGCTTTTAGTGTATTTAATCTTCAAGAAGGTCAAGCTATAGCTATCACTGGAGGGGTTGGTGAAGCCTTAATTGCGACAGCTACAGGACTTTGTGTAGCAATTGTATCTTTAGCTATTCATGCTTATTTTGTGCAAAGAGTAGACCGTATTGTAACAGATATGGAACAAGCGTTTTCACTAATTGAAGGTTATATAACTAGAGGTGAATAATCATGCGATTAAAAGATAGAAGAGCTTTTTCTAAGCCTGAGGTTATGATTATACCAATGATTGATATAATGTTTTTCTTATTGGTATTTTTTATGCTTAGTACATTATATATGGTGGATTTAAAAACTATTCCTGTAAATATGCCTAAAGTACAAAATGCCCAAAGTCAAACAAATGTTAATTATTTAGTCACGATGAAAGCTGATGGCACTTTGTATTTAGAAAATAAATTGATAGATGAAGATACATTACTTCAAGGTGCAAAAGAAAAATATGAAGAAAATAATAATTTTGCTGTAGTAATTCGTGCTGATGAAAATGTAGATTATGGAAAAATTATGGCATTATTAGATAAATTTAAAGCTGTGGGGATAACTAAATTTGGTTTGGCTACAGAGACTATGGTAGATGAACATAAATAATGTCTTGACAGATATACTCTTAAGTGTTATTGTAAAAATGAAATTATTTTTCTAACAATTTTATATTTATTGAGTGGAATAGGTGCCCCTTTTGGGCTTAATAGAGAAAGCAGTAAAAGCTGCTACGGTCCCGCCGCTGTGAAAGTGAGCAACTTCAAAATATGTCACTGAGATTTTCTTGGGAAGGCTTGAAGGAGCGATGAACTTAAGTCAGAAGAACTGCCTATTTGTCAATCACCGTTATGACCTGCGAGAGATAGGTAGGAGATTTATTACAGTATAAGGCTATCTCTACATCGGTATAATTCCATGTAGAGATTTTTTATACTAGAAATGAACCTTTGAGCGCGCAGAAGGTTCATTTTTTTTATGACTTTTAACCTAGCTTAAAAGCAAATTGTAGCATAAAGGGGATAACTCAGCTAAGAGAGGAAAGAACGATATGAAAGCTAAATGGAAAAAAATGTTAATCGCATCTATGGCATGTGTAGCTTTAACAGGAGTATCTGCAACATCTTTTGCAGCAGGATATAGTTTAAATCCAGAAGTAAAAACAGCAACTCCTGCACTTTTACAAGCTTCTGAAATCGGTGTACGTACATATAATACAACTGATGCAGAACTTCAAAAAGCTCCAAATAAAGATGCTATTGTAGTAATGAGCTTTGGTACAACATACAAAGATACTCGTGCAAAAACAATTGAAGCTACTGTAGAAGAAATTCAAAAAGCACATCCAAATACAAAAGTTGTATTAGCATTTACTTCTCATATTATTATTGACCGTGTAAAAGCAAATGAAGGTATTACTATTCCTACACCAGAAGAAGCATTAGCTCAATTAAAAGCTGAAGGCTATAATCGCATAGCACTTACTTCCTTAGATATCATTCCTGGTATGGAATATGCTTATAAAACAGCTGTATATGATATCTATAAAACACAATTCAAAAAAATGACTATTGGTACACCTCTTATGTATTGGATGGGTCAAGAAGGTCAAAGAGATGACGTTGAAGCAGTAATGCAAGCAATTGGTTCTCAAATGCCAAAATTAGGTAAAAAAGATGCAGTATTAGTGATGGCACATGGTACACCAGATCCATCTAATGCTTATTATTCTGTAATGCAAGATCGTTTAAATAAACTTTATGATGGTAAAGTAATGATTTATACAGTTGAAGGCTGGCCATCTCTTGAAGATATTATTCCTCAATTAAAAGCAAAAGGTATCAATCATGTTACAATGATGCCTCTTATGATGGTTGCAGGTGATCATGCAAATAATGATATGGCTGGTGCAGAAGAAGATTCTCATAAATCCATCTTAGAAAAAGAAGGTATTAAAGTAGACGCATACATTCATGGTCTTGGTGAAAACCAAAACGTTCGTCAATTATTTGTAGATAGAGCAAATGAAGCATGGAACGCTCTTGAAGCAGAAAAATAATAGATTTTGAATAAATCCTGTATGCTTGACGCTTTTATATGCCAAGTGTAAAATAAATAAGAGCATTATTTTATTAAGTAATTTAGTTTCTACTAAAATATGCAAAATGTAATACAGTAAGGTATGTGGCAAATTTTGTCACATACCTTTTTATGCAGGAGGATTTTTAATCATGGCAGGAACTTTTTATGGTATTGGTGTAGGTCCTGGAGACCCAGAATTATTGACAATGAAAGCTATTAAGGCTATTGAAAAAGCTGATGTGCTCATTGCACCAAAAACAGAAAAAAAAGATGGTAGCGTAGCTTTAAGCATAGCTAAACCTTATTTAAAAGATGATATTGAAATCGTATATCAAGTTTTTCCAATGGTAGTTAATTTTGAAACTACTGATGCATGGCAAAAAAATAAAGAAGAGATTTTAGCTTTATTACAAGCTGGAAAAAATGTAGTATTTTTAACATTAGGCGATCCAATGTTTTACAGTACATATATTTATGTATATCGTCTTTTAGCAAAAGAAAAAGATATAAATATTGAAACTATTCCAGGTGTGCCAGCATTTTGTGCAATTGGCAGTAAATTAGGTTATCCTTTAGTTGAAGGCAATGATATCATCAGTGTAATTCCAGCAACTGCTGATAAAGAAACTATTGATAAAGCTTTAGCTGTTTCTAATAATGTGGTAATGATGAAAGTTTATAAAAATTATCCTGAAGTAGTAGATGCTTTAGCTGAAAATGATATGATAGATAATGCTGTACTTGTAAGTCGTTGTGGTCTTCCAGATGAAGAAATAATAGATGATTTACAAGCACAAAAAGATAAAAAATTAAATTATTTATCAACTATTTTGACTAGAAGGAGTAAAGGTATTTAATTGCCTTAGATAATGTTACTATGAAAAAATTGAATGGTTTGTTTTGTATATTAGCTTTAGTAATATGTTTTTCCGTGATATTAGTTGGTTGTGGTAGTCAAACAGAGGAAAAAAATGTTTCAAGTGGAACTGATAGTTATTTAACTATTACAGATGATGCTGATAGACAAGTAGTTTTGACGAAAAAACCAGAAAGAATAGTACCATTATCGGCATCTTTTTTGGAACCACTTCATGCTGTTGATGGAAATGTTGTAGCAAGAGTATCGGCAAAGACTGGTATTCCCAAAGAAGATGAAGATCTACCACAGGTAGGAAATGTTTATAATATTAATATTGAAAAAGTAATAGAAGCTCAACCAGATTTAGTAATTGCTTATAAAGGTATGAATGATAAATTTGTATCTACTTTTGAAGAAAATGGTATTCCTGTAGTTGTACTTGAAATGCGTACGTATGACCAAGTAAAACATACAGTTGATGTTTTGGGGCAAATTGCAGGAAATCCAGATAAAGCAAAAACTTTGATACAAGATATGGATAATAAAATAGCAGAAATAAAAGCTAAATTGCCGAATGAACATAAACGCATAGCGATACTACATAGTACAGCTCAAAATGTAACTGTACAATTAGAAGGTAGTATTGCTGGTTCAACAGCGGAAATCTTGGAATTTGAAAATATAGCGAAAGGATTGACTCCATTAGAAAGCAATCCAACTTCTGCACCTTATAGTTTGGAGACATTAGTATCAGCAAATCCAGATGTTATCTTTGTTACAAGTATGGGAAAACTAGAGACTATAAAGAAATCTATGATGGAGAATGTAGAAAATAATCCAGCATGGCAAACTCTTCCAGCAGTAAAAGAAAAAAGAGTGTATTTCTTACCACAGGAAATGTTTTTATTAAGTCCAGGTATTCATTATCCAGAAGCGGTTGAAACTATGGCTAAGCTTGCTTATCCAGATAAATTTAATTGATGGTGAAATGATATGACTATGCAAAAACAAGAAGTTTTACAAACTACAAAATTTGGCATAGCGATTAATAAATGGCGAATACTAATGATGATAGTATTCGCCATTTTAGCTTGCTCAGGCATTATTTGCAGTATAGTGAGTGGAGCAGTAGCTATTCCAATAAGTGAATTAAAAAATATTTTTATCGATGGTGTAAATAGTCCTCACCAACAGATTTTATACAATATTAGATTGCCAAGAACGATAGTGGCGGGATTAGTAGGTATGAATTTGGCTATGGCAGGAGCTATTTTACAGGCCGTGATGAAAAATCCTTTAGCTGATCCGCATATCATAGGGATTTCTTCAGGGGCAGGGCTTACAGGTATTTTAGTGATTGTATTATTTCCTGCTATGGAATATTTAATAACGCCTATAGCTTTTGTCGGTGCTATGATTGCAGCCATTTGCATTTATTTATTGGCATGGAAAAATGGCATAAGACCATTGCGTATTATTTTGGCAGGGGTGGCAGTATCAGCATTTTTAGGTGCAGGTATTTCTGCTATTTTAGTTTTATATAGTGATAGAATACATGGTGCTTTGATGTGGATGGTAGGGGGCTTATCGGCTCGTTCGTGGCCACATGTAGATATTATTTGGCCTTATGCTCTGATTGGATTTATTTTAGCAATGCTGGGTTCACGCCATTTAAATATTTTGCAATTGGGTGATGATATAGCAAAAGCTCTAGGGGTAAATGTGGAATTAACACGTATTTATTTGACTGCTATAGGAGCATTATTGGCAGCAAGTGCTGTATCGGTAGCAGGTTTATTAGGTTTTGTAGGACTTATAGTGCCACATACAGCTCGTTTGATTGTAGGTTCAGATTATCGCTATTTGATACCTTCGTCGGCACTTTTGGGGATAGCTGTAGTTACCTATAGTGATACTTTTGCCCGTGTAGCATTTGCTCCATTGGAATTGCCGGTGGGAATTTTTATGGCAATATTGGGAGCTCCATTCTTTTTATTTTTACTTAGAAAGGAGCTTTGATATGGTCGATTTAAAAGTATCTGATTTAACGATAAAAATACATGATAAATTGATTTTAGATGGAATTAATATTGATTTTAAAGCTGAAAAAAAGACAGCTATCATAGGGCCAAACGGTTGTGGTAAATCGACTTTATTGAAAGCTATCTCAGGATTAAATCGTCAGTATAAAGGCGAAATTTTGATTGATGGAGAAAATATTTTGCATTTATCCAGAAAAAATCTAGCGAAAAAAATGGCAATATTACCACAGGGAGCGACAACTCCAACGGATTTGACGGTAAAAGAGCTTGTAAGTTATGGTAGATTTCCGTATCGCTCTATGTTTAAGTCATTGAATAATAAAAAAGAGCAAGCGATTATTGAAGAAGCGATGGAAAAAACACATATTACATCTTTTTCTCATCGTTTAGTCAGTACTTTGTCTGGTGGTGAAAGACAACGCACATGGATTGCAATGGCACTTGCTCAACAGCCACAGATTTTATTATTAGATGAGCCAACTACTTATTTAGATATCGCTCATCAATTGGAAGTCATGCAAATTGTCGATGAATTAAATAAACGTGAAAGAATGACAGTGATTATGGTCTTACACGATATAAATCATGCTCGTATGTATGCTGATGATATAGTTATCTTGAAAGATAAACATGTATTTGAGCAAGGTGAGCCAAATACTGTACTTGATGTAGAAAATTTAGCTAAAGTATTTGGCGTGAATGCTAAGATGTATCAAAACTGTCAAAATCCAGAAGATAAAATAATTTTTCCAGTATCTTTAGTTAAAAATTAATATAATAAGGGGAATAAATATGCTTGAAATAAAATCCCTAAAGAAAAATTTTGTTTCTAAGAATAAACAAGGTAAAAATATAGAAAAAACGGCTGTAAAAGATTTGAATTTGACGATTGATGAAGGTGAAATCTTTGGGCTTTTAGGGCCAAATGGAGCAGGCAAGACGACGACTATTCGCATGCTTACCATGCTCACAAAGCCTACAGCTGGAGAAATTTTATATAAGGGAAAAGATATATTCAGCGATGAATTAAATGTAAAAAAATATATAGGGGTAGTACCGCAACATATAAATTTTGATCAGGATTTGACTGTTTGGGAAAATATGGAATTGCACGGAAGATTGCATCATATTCCTAAAAGTGAGCGACATGCCCGCATTGAAGAATTATTAAATTATGTAGAGCTTCAAGATAGAGTTAATGATAAAGTAAAAAGTCTATCTGGTGGTATGAAAAGACGTTTATTGATTGTGCGAGCTTTGATGCATAATCCTAAAATCTTATTTTTAGATGAACCTACTGTAGCATTAGATCCACAAGTGCGTAGACGCATTTGGGATTTGATACGCCGATTGCCAAAAGATGGCGTTACTGTAGTTTTGACTACTCATTATATTGAAGAGGCAGAAAGTCTATGCAATAGAGTGGCTATTTTAAATAAAGGTAGTTTAATAAAATTAGATACGCCAAAAGCTCTTTGTGAGCAAATTGGTAAATATGTCGTAGAATGGGATAGTGAAGAGTCTAGAGAGTATAAGTTCTTTAATTCTCGCAAAGAATGTGCAGATTTTGCTGGAACTTTAGATGTAGCGACGACTATACGTCATTCCAATTTGGAAGATGTCTTTGTAGAATTGACAGGAAGGACGGTGAGTTGATTATGCTATATGATATTTGGACTGTTTTTTGGCGAGACTGGGTAGTGTTGAAACATCGCATGATAAAATTCATCTTAAGTCGTATGGTAGCACCTATTTTATATATGGTGGCTTTTGGCTGGGGCTTAGGTAGAAGTATTAATACAGGAACTGGTTCTTATTTAGATTTTTTAGTTCCAGGGATATTAGCTTTAAATTCCATGAATATAGCTTTTAATAGTTTGACTCCTGTACATGCAGAACGTATATATCATAAATCTTTAGAAGAATATTTAGTATCGCCAATACGACCAATAGCTTTTGTAGCAGGAAAGATTTTGGCTGCTGTGCTTCGTGGCATGATTTCTTCGGCGATTATCGTTGTTTTAGCTTATTTATTTGGTGCGAAATTTGCGATTACGCCATTATTTATAGTTGTATTGATCATAAATTGTATCATCTTTGCTGAAATTGGTTTTTCAGCAGCGATGACAGTACAGACTTTTGAAGATATGGCGAGATTTAATACGTATATTTTATTGCCGATGTCATTTTTATGTGGCACATTTTTCTCTACAGATAAATTGCCATTATTATTGCATTATTTTATTGAAGCTTTGCCATTGACACATACATCGACTTTGTTGCGTGCTATCACACATAATCAAGAGATTTCTATATTATCTATCGGTATTTTATGCTTATATATGATTGTATTATTTATTATTTGCAATCGCATTTTAGGTAAGATAAAAAATTAAAAAATGCACTCCAATGGGAAAATTTTTCCTTGGAGTGCATTTTTATTTAAATTTAAAATTCAATACCTTTTTGAGCTTTGATGCCTTCTTTATAAGGGTGTTTGATTTCTTTCATTTCCGTTACTAAATTAGCCTTTTGAATGATTTCTTCTTTGGCATTTCGTCCAGTCATAACGAGATGTAAATCAGCAGGTTTTTCAGCGATTAAATCTAAGACATCTTTTAACTCAACTAAATCAAAATCAATGGCATAATTTATTTCATCTAAGATGAGCATATCCCATTTATTGCTTATCATTTCCATCTTTGCTTCTTGAAGTGCTTTTTTAGCAGCTTCTTGATGGATTTTTATATCTGTATTGCCTCGACGAGTAAAACCTTCACCGCATTGTTTCACTGTGATATTTGGAGCAAATTTGGCTAAGGCTTTTAATTCGCCATATTTCCAACTGCCTTTGATGAATTGGAGAATTAAAACTTTTAAGCCTTCGCCCCATGCACGGATTGCAAGCCCTAAAGCTGCTGTAGTTTTTCCTTTGCCGTTTCCAGTGTGAACGATTACTAATCCTTTTTTATATTGAGTATCTTGCATTATTTATTATTCACCTACTTATGATTTAAAGATTAATTTCTTGATATTTTTTGATGATAACATAGCCTATAGACATTACGATTAAAAATAAAATGGAAACATTATACATTAAATTTATAGTTTGACGGATATGTTTAGCATTTAACTCATTAATAGCTTCACCCATATAAGCTCGGAATGATTGACGACCAAAATAATAGTTTATGCCACCTAAGCGAATATCTAAAGCACCAGCTACAGTGGCTTCTGTATAACCACCATTAGGACTAGGATGTTTTTTAGCATCACGCATCATCATTTTAAAAGCACCTTTGGCATTTAATTTAGAATAAAAAGCCACGATAATCAACAAAAGCCCTGTTATGCGTGCGGGAATAAAATTTAAAACGTCATCAATGCGGGCAGCTGTTCTGCCAAAATAAAGGTATTTATCATTTTTATAGCCAATCATAGCATCCATGGTATTACTCATGCGATAGAGTACAGCGAGTGGCAGACCACCGATAAAGAAATAAAATAAAGGTGAGATGATACCATCTACGATATTTTCTGCTACGGTTTCTACAGTGGCACGAGTGATATCTTGTTCATTCATGCGATTGGCATCGCGACTTACGATGTAATTTACTTTTTCACGGGCTTGATCGAGATTGTGATTGATTAATTCATCATAAATGTCTTTGCCTGCTTTAGCTAGAGATTTTGGTGAAATCATAAAGCTTAAGATTACAGCCTGGATAAAGATATTGAGCCAACTAGGACAATTAAATATATCAAGAAGTGTGATTATGCCATAAGTTATACCATAGCTAAAACTCAATAAGATAGCCACTAAAATAAAACCACAAACTAATTTTGTGGGTTCAGTAGCATTATCTTTACGCAATAATTTATCGAGAATATCAATTAATTTTCCCATCAAAGCAACAGGATGATATTTAGAATTAGGGTCGCCAATTATACAATCAATAACAAAAGCTAAAAGAGCAATAAAAGCTATTTCCATTACATTCAACTCACAATTTCAAATTTTTCTATGCATATTAATTATAGAAGCTAGATTTTTTAAAATCAATAAATTACTACAAAAAAATAAAGTGCTATGGTATGATAAAAGATAATCTAAGTAAATTTTATTATTGAGGTGAGAACATGAGTGTAGAATTATTACATTACACAAGAGGAAAATATGTAGAAAATATTCATCGAGGCGATGCTGTTTGTGTTGGCGTTGATGGCAATATTATTGATAAAGTAGGCAATGCTCACCTACCGATGTTTTGGCGTAGTGCAGCGAAACCTTTTCAATTATTACAGTTTGTAAAATTAGGTGGCGTTGAAAAATATAATTTAACACAACAAGAATTGGCGATACTTGCCTCTTCGCATAGTGGTGAAAATATTCATGTAGAGACTGTAAAATCTATTTTGCATAAATTAGGTTTGACTGAAGATGTATTAAATTGTGGTTCCGCTCGTCCTATGAGTGGTAAGGCTTTTAAAGAATTAGTAAAAAATAATTTAAAACCATCAGCATTGCATAATCCTTGCTCTGGTAAACATTCAGCAATTATCGCTCTTTGCCAGTTGTTGAATATACCAGTAGATGATTATATAAAGCCGGATCATCCAGCTCAAAAAATTATTCATCAAATCGTAGCTATGGCAGCAGGTATCCCTGAAGATGAATTGGATATTGGTATTGATGGTTGTGGTGTGCCTGTATTTTATTTACCACTCGATAAAATGGCATATGCCTATGCTCGTTTGATGAATGCAGAAGAAGGCAATTGGGGTGAATATACAGAAGCAGCGATAAAAATTCGCGATGCTATGTGTGCTTATCCGCAGATGGTTTCAGGAACAGGTAGAATTGATAAAGCAGTAGCAGAAGTGACAAATGGACGAGTACTGGCTAAAATTGGTGCAGATGCAGTATATTGTTTAGCTTCTCGTGAGTTAAAATCAGGTTTAGCTTTTAAAATTGAAGATGGAAGCTATGCAGCAGTAACACCTATGGTAATAGTTATGCTCAAACATTTTAATTACATTAATGAAGAAGAATACAATAAATTATTATCAATGTATCCACCTGTATTGAAAAATCATCGTGGCGATATTATTGGTGAAATTAAAGCTGTTTTTTAAAATAGTATTTTGATTTAATTTGAAATCACTATTATTGTAGGATTATTCGATAATAGTGATTTCTTTATTTTATATAAAATAAAGGATTGTTGAAATGGAAAAAGAAGAAAATTTTTATTGGAAATTATTTAAATCTACATTTATCATCAGTGCTTTTACTGTAGGTGGTGGTTTTGTAATCATACCGCTATTGAAGGCAAAATATGTCGATGAATATAAATGGATAAAAGAAAAAGATGCTTTAGATTTAGTGGCTATAGCTCAATCTATGCCAGGGGTAGTGGCAATTAATTCTGCTGTAATTTTGGGTTATAAAATGCGTGGTGTAAAAGGAACTTTGACCGCTTTACTAGCCACGGTATTGCCACCGCTTATCACTTTATCTTTAGTATGTGTTTTTTATAATTTATTTGCTACAAATCCATATGTGAAATTATTATTAAAAGGTATGCAATGTGGTGCTACAGCATTGATTATTAATGTAGCCTATGATTTATTAAAAAAGGAATTAAAGAAAAAATATATATTGTCTTTACTGATTATTTGCTTTACCTTTGGCATGAGTTTTCTTACAGATATAAATGTAATGTATTTGATTATTATTGATGGTATTATTGGTTTATTATTAATGCGTGATAAAAAATATAATTAAAAATAAATAATTTAAAAATATATTAAGAAAAGTAAAGGATTTTTACCATGATTTATTTAGAATTATTTTGGAGCTTTGTGCAAGTAGGTTTATTCTGCGTTGGCGGTGGATATGCTTCCATGCCATTAATTCAAGCTCAAGTAATAGATATACATGCTTGGCTTAGTATGAGCGAATTCATAGATATTTTTACTATATCTCAGATGACTCCTGGTCCTATTGGTATTAATGCGGCAACTTTTGTCGGTATGAAAGTAGCGGGATTTTTGGGAGCTATTGTAGCGACTTTGGGATTTGTCACACCATCTTTCATTTTAGGTATTATTTTAGCAAATTTATTTTTTAAATATGGAAATATTGGGGTGATAAAAGGAATATTAAATGGATTAAGACCGGCTGTTGTTGCTTTAATTTGTTCAGCGGGTATGAGTTTTATTTTTTTAGCATTATTTAATACAGAAAAAATGCCAATAAACATAGCAGATATTGATTATTTAGGCTTATTTATATTAATTATTGCATTTATTGCTGTTAGAAGAAATGCAGGGGTTATAAAAATATTAGTGGGTTCTGGTATATTAGGTCTTATTTTAGGCTTGATAGGAATGATTTAGGGGGATTTTTTAGATTAATATATTGAATTTGTCAATGGTATATATTATTATTATAAATAAGATGTATACATAAGAAAGAGGCGAATAAAAGTGGCAGCAAAAGTATTTACCGAAGAACAAAGACAAATTCTTAGTAGAAATCCTAATGTAGAATCTGTGGAAAAAACAAGAATTATATATACAGAAGCATTTAAGTCTTATTATGTAAAAAAATATTTATCTGGTAAAAAACCTACAGAAATTTTTATTGAGGCAGGTTTTGATCCAGCTATTTTGGGCAATAAACGCATTGAAAGAGCTTCAGCAAGATGGAGAAAATTATATGCTGATGGTCAATTAATTATAGAGAATAAAGAAAATATGACAGAAAAAGTGAAGGAAGAAAAAATAATGAACAGTGAACCGATAAAAAAGAGAAGAGGTCGTCCTCGCAAAAATCCAGTAGTTGAAGTTGTAGCAGAAACTAAAAAAGAAGAATATACAGTGGATGTGCCAAAGAAAAAACGCGGTCGTCCTCGCAAAAATCCAGAAGTTATAGCAAAAGTGGAAGCTACAGAAAATAAAGCAAAAACAGTTAAAAAACGTATAAATAAAATCGCAGAGATGGCAAAAAATATAAAATTAGCAGAACCTGTAGTGAAACAAGAAGTAAAAGAAGAAGTGGCACCACAGAAAAAAAGAAGAGGTCGTCCACCAAAAAATGCACAAAAAGCAGCAGAAATTAAAGTTGAAACTAAGGTAGAAAAAGTAGAAACACAAGTAAAAGCAAATGAACAAGTAGCAAAGAAAAGAAGAGGTCGTCCTCGCAAAATTGTACAAACTGTAGATGAAACACCAGTACAGAAAAAAGAAAATATCGAAGTAAAACCAGTAGTTGAAGCGAAAAAAGAAGTTTCAAAAGTAGCAAAAGTGGAAACTGTAAAAGAAATAAATCCAGTAGCTGATTTAGTAAAAGCTATCAATAGACTTACACGTGAAGTTAATTCTTTAAAACGTTTAGTCGCTGGTAAAAAAAGAATAAATTATTAATATATAAATATCTTTTTATCTCTGTAGAATATATGGAGATAAAAAGATATTTTTTTGGTCAAAATAGAAAAATAATTATAAAAGCTTTTTATTGACCTTTAACATTTATATTGTTATTATAAATATATTGTAAATGTGAATGTCGTTCATATTTAGTATATACATATATTGAAATATATAAATATTTGCTTGTATAAACTAGAATTAAAATAAGGAATAGGTGAGTTAAGTGATAAGCGTAACGAAATTATTATTTGCAACAGAATATTTTGGAGATTCTCTTCGTTATACAAATGATGCTCATAAAGCAAAAAATGGTGTAAAAGAAGGTGCAGGTCCAGTTGTAGTTTGGAATTCTACACGTACATGTAATTTAAAATGTCGCCATTGTTATATGAGTTCTGATGCTAAAAAATATGCAAATGAATTGACTACAGCAGAAGCTAAACAATTCATTGATGATTTAGCAGATTTTAATGTGCCAGTATTGTTATTTTCTGGTGGGGAACCATTAATTCGTCCGGATTTTTTTGAACTTGCAGATTATGCAGCGAAAAAAGGTGTGCGTCCTACATTATCTACTAATGGCACTTTGATTACACCAGAAGTAGCACGCAAAATCAAAGATATTGGTGTAGGTTATGTGGGCATTTCCCTAGATGGTCTTCGTGAAGTAAATGATAAATTTCGTGGCAAAGCTGGAGCTTTTGAAGCTGCTATGAATGGTATTAAAAACTGTGTAGCAGTTGACCAACGCGTAGGACTTCGCTTCACTATCAATCATCACAATATCCAAGAATTAGAGAATATCTTTGATTTCATTGAAGAAGAAAATATCAATCGTGTATGTTTTTATCATTTAGTATATTCCGGTCGTGGCAATCAAATGATGGATGAAGATGTAACAGCTGAAGAATCTCGCCGTGCTATGGATATAATCATTCGTCGCACTCGTGATTTTGAAGAACGTGGCTTGAAAAAAGAAATCTTGACTGTAGATAATCACTGTGATGGTGTATATATGTATTTAAAAGCTCTTAAAGAAGGCAAAGATGAGCTTGCTCAGCAGATTAAAAAATATATTTCCATGAATGGTGGTAACCGTTCTGGTATGGCATTTGCTGAAGTTGATCCACTCGGATATGTACATCCTGACCAATTTACACAACACCATACTTTTGGCAATGTTCGTGAACGTAAATTTGGTGATATTTGGCAAGATACAACAAATCCTATTATGGCTGGATTGAAAGATAGAAAACCATTATTAAAAGGTCGTTGCAGTAAATGTAAATTCTTAGATAATTGTAATGGTAATTTCAGAACACGTGCTGAAGCTCGTACTGGAGATTTTTGGGAATCAGATCCTTCTTGTTATTTAACTGATGAAGAAATTGGTATTACAGGAGATGAAAAATAATGATTATTTCATGGAATACAACTAATGCTTGTAATATGTTTTGCGACCATTGTTATCGTGATGCTGGTTGTAAAGCAGAAGAGGAATTAAATACTCAAGAGGCGAAAACGCTTTTAGAACAGATTGCCAAAGCTGGCTTTAAAATCATGATTTTTTCTGGTGGAGAGCCACTTATGCGTCCAGATATTTTAGAACTAGTAGCGTATGCTACAAAATTAGGTCTTCGCTCTGTATTTGGCACAAATGGTACGCTTATCACAGAAGAAATGGCTTTAAAATTAAAAAATGCTGGAGCTATGGGCATGGGTATTTCTCTTGATTCTATGGATCCAGAAAAACATAATAAATTCCGTAAATTCCCTAATGCTTGGGAAGGTGCTGTTCGTGGTATGAGAAATTGTCGCAAAGTGGGATTGCCATTTCAAATTCATACAACAGTGATGGATTGGAACCAACATGAATTGGAAGCTTTAACGGATTTTGCCGTTAAAGAAGGTGCTGTAGCTCATCATATTTTTTTCTTAGTACCAACAGGTAGAGGTAAAAATATCGAAGCAGAATCACTTCGTGCGAAAGAATATGAAGATGTAATCACAAGAATTATGAAAAAACAGCAAGAAGTGGATATCGAATTAAAACCTACTTGTGCACCTCAATTTATGCGTATAGCTGACCAGATGGGCATGAAACTTCGTTTCCGCCGTGGTTGCTTGGCTGGTACATCTTATTGCATTATCAGCCCTCGTGGAAAAGTACAGCCATGTGCTTATTTAAATATGGAGCTTGGTGATGTTCGCAAAACTCCATTTGATGAAATCTGGAAAAACAGCGAAGTATTGAATAAATTGCGTACTTTTGAATTTGAAGGCAATTGTGGTAAATGTAAATATAAATTCAGCTGTGGTGGCTGTAGAGCTAGAGCTGCTTATTATAATGATGGCAATTATATGGCAGAGGAACCATGGTGTTTATATAGTCATAAATAATAAAAGTGTTGTATATGGTCTAGGCTATATACAACACTTTTTTAGTTGATTTTAATTTAAAATTGTATGCTCATCATTGAATTTTATAATGCGACTATGAGGTAGAGATAATAATTCTTGTTCATGCGTGGAAATCAAAATAGTTTTATTAGCTTTGATAAAATTTATGAGAAATTCTTTAAACCATTGTCTAGTCTTATTATCAAGTCCATTTAAAGGCTCATCAATCATAAGTACATCTGGATTTAGAGCTAAGATTGCAGCAAGAGCCACTTTTTTCTGTTCGCCACCACTTAGATGATAAGGTGGTCTATCTTGTAAATGTTGTATATTTAAATAAATTAAAAGCTCATTTACGCGTTGATGAATAATTTCTTCATTCAAATTCATTTGTCTTGGGCCGAAGGCGATTTCATCATACACTGTAGCATTGAATAATTGTACATCTGGATTTTGAAAAATATAACCAATGCGTTTATGAAAGTTTTTGGCAAACATATTATCTTGTAAAGTATTTTTATCGATTTTCTTATTATCAAAGTAATATTCACCTTTAGTAGGAAAGATTAGACCATTTAAAAGTTTAAATAAAGTGGATTTACCACAACCATTAGGGCCTGTAAAAAAGATTAATTCTCCGGCATAGATTTTAAGAGAGATATCATTTAAAGCAGAAACTTCTTCATAGTTATAGCTTATATGAGATAGATTTATAATTGGTGTCATAGAAAATATCCTTCACTGAAAAAATAAAATAATAGATAAATGATAATTACGATGATATGCCAAATATATTTTAATTTAAATTTATGTTTAATAATTGGCGTATAATTTTCATCAAAACAACGACATATCATAGCATGATAAGTTTCTTTGGTATAAATCTGTGATTTTAGAAATGTAGTGCCTGATATAGAGGCTAGACTTTGATATTTAAAATTATTTTTACCGATAGAGCGTAATTTCAGAGAAATTAATAAATTGGTAATAGTATCTCCTAAAATCACGATATATTTTAATATTAAATCTAAGGTTAAAATAAATATCGCAGGAATATGAAATAGGCGAAGAATTTTACTTAGTCTATAAAAAGGGATAGTTTGAGCGATATAAGCTAAAAGAAGAACAGTTATAAAAATTTTAAAAGGCAGATAGAAAAGGCGAGTATTATTTAGTAATAGAGAAGGTAAAATTATTATTAAAGAAAATAAAGTTGATATCAAAGTCGGTTTTAATATAGAAATGATGAGTTTAGTATTTAAAGTCGATAGATAAATTAGACTAAAAGCTAAAATAATTAAAGGAAAAAATATTTTTTGTGCAGAATTTATTAAAATTATGGTGAGAAAAATGAACAATAATTTTTCACTGGGATTTAGCCGATTATTTTTATGGGAATAATTATGATGGCGAAGAAAAATTAATTTAGTAGTAATGGAAAATAAAGTTTTTTGCCAAAAATTATCTTTATCCTTTGGGGGTGTGTACTCATCTGTGGTTAAAAGCCATTTAGGAATTTTAACAGAATTATCAAAGTGATTGTTTTTTTGCATAAATAATACTTCCCAGTATTTTAAAGATGATGATTAAGAGAGCGACACCAATAATAGCTGAAGCTATATAAGCTAAAATATCAGTCGTTCCACTCATAGTATAATCAGGGAAAAAAGCTTCATAATTAAATCCATTTAATAATTTTTCTGGAATAAATCCAAGAGGAACCCCTGAAGAAGCGTCATTTAAAATTTCTTCTGGAGCCCATTCACCCCATGCAGTGCCTTCAGCTATGAGTCCAAGTGGAGAAATAATAATTAAAAATGCTAATAAAGAAAAAATAGAATTTAATTTTATCTGTTGGCTATCATAAATTATATTTGGAGATGTTTTGAGGATAAAAAGATATAAAGATAAAGTAAATGCACCTTCTGCTATGCCGGCAATTGTCAAATGAGATAAAGCCATAGCAGGTATGGATATCCAAAGCGGATAAGGACAATAAAGCGGTTGACCTAAATTATCTACAAATAATAATGGTTGGATGCCAAGTTCTAAAGCTGTGAAAAAGGCAGCTAAATTTATACTGATATAGGCAGATAGAAAAATAGTGCATTTATGATAAAACGGAGATAAATGAATTTTATTTAAAATTTTATAAATAAAAAAGCCTGTGAAAGGTAAAATAAATGCTATATTAAAACAATTGGCCCCAAAAGATAAAATACCACCATCACCAAAGATTATAGCTTGAATGAAAAGTGCTACACTGATAGCTATACAGGCAGCATAAGGCCCTAGCAGTAAAGCTATGAGTGTTCCACCGACGGCGTGGGATGTAGTGCCATCAGGAATGGGCAGATTAAACATCATTAAAATAAAAGCAAATGCACCACCTATGCCAATTAAAGGGATTTTATCAGCAGATAAAGTTTTATTTATCTTGCGGATAGAATAGTACCAGATAGGTGTCATAGCTATAAATAAAGTAGCACAAGTAGAAGGGCTTAAATAATTATCAGGAATATGCATAATGAAATCCTCCTTATAAATAATATTATTTGCCATCATTATATTATTTATAAATGATAAATATAAGCCTATGTATAGGATAGAAATAAAAATTAAAATAAAATCATGGATATCAAAGCATTAAGCTATAATTTAGGAAAGTAAAAATATTTTTATATGGGGGTATGGGGGAATATGATAATTAAAAATGAAAGAGGTGTATTTTATGAAATACGATTTAGAAAATATTAATGCTCGCTTTGGCATTGGCAGTCAAAAATGGCAGGAAATGAAAAATAATCCTTTAGTAGATGAAAAAGTAATTCCTTTTTCTGTAGCTGATATGGAATTTAAACTTGCCCCAGAAATCACAGAAGGATTAAAGAAATTTATAGATGATAATATCTTAGGTTATGCAGGCACGAATAAAAAATATCGTGAAAGCGTTTGTAAATGGCAACAAAAGCATCATGATTTTATAGTTGATGAAAAATGGCTTGTAGAAACACATAGTGTAGTAAATGCTTTTTTCACTGCTGTAAAAGCTTTTACGCAAAAAGGCGATGGTGTGATGTTATTTACACCTGTGTATTATCCTATGTATAAAGCTATAGAAATCAATCAAAGAAAATTAGTGGAAATACCTTTGATTAATAATGGTATGATATATGATATTGATTGGGACTTATTTACAAAAAAAGCTAAAGCAATAGATACAAAAATGTTGATACTTTGTAGTCCGCATAATCCTTGCGGTCGCATTTGGACAAGAGAAGAATTAACTAAAATCAGTGAAATTTGTTTAGCAAATGATATTTTAGTAGTAGCTGATGAAATTCATGCTGATTTAATCATGCCAGGATTTAAACATGTTTCTTATGGTACGATTTCTCAAGAAGCATTAGAACATTCAATTATTTGCACAGCACCAAGTAAGACTTTTAATCTAGCAGGTATGCAACTTTCTAATGTATTTATAGCTAATGAAAATTATCGCAATCTATTTAAAGCAGAACAAGCAACTGATGCAGATTTTGCTTGTAGTATTTTAAGTTATGAAGCTTGTCGTTTAGCTTATGAATATGGTGAAGAATGGTTGACAGAGGTCATAAATATCATTGATGTAAATAAAAAAATAATTATGGATTTTATGCAAGAGTATTTTCCACAAGTGAAAATAACACAACTTCAAGCGACATATTTATTATGGCTTGATTTTAGAGCATTTAATTTAACTAATGAGGAATTAGAAATGCGTAATCGCCAAAAAGCGTGCCTTTATTTTGATGAAGGATATATATTTGGTAAAGCAGGTAGTGGTTTTGAACGTTGGAACTTGGCTTGTCCAACAAAATATATCCATTGGGCATTAGAGCGTTTATATCAGGCTTATAAAGAGTTTGCTGTGAAATAAATTTATAGATAAAAAAAGAAAAACCTTCTATGTTAGGGCTATACATAGAAGGTTTTTCTTATGCAGTTTGAAGAGTTGTTATCATCAGTTTATCCAAGTTAGGGATAATTTTGTTGATAACATGAGAAAGAAGGTGTTCATCACAGCTTACGCCGATGATGTCTGCTACTTGTTTGAGGTTTTGTGTAGCGTTTTGAGCAGCAATGCCGTAGTCGGCAAAGAGAAGCATTTCTATATCATTGTCAAAATCACCAACAGCGATAAATATTTTATCCTTGTACATAGGCATTTTGCGTAAATTATCCAACATAATACCTTTAGAGGCATTTTTAGGAATTAATTCAAAATAACTAGACCAAGAAGTAAAATATTTGGCAATTTTATCCATCTCCATAGATTTGGCGAAATTATGGAGCCATGATATCGTATGAGTATTTGTTGTATAAAATTGGACTTTTAAGATGTCTAAATCATAAAGGTCATCTAGATTACTTCTGATATAAGATAAATTTTCACGTTTGATAACAGGGTCATCAAATTCTTCTTTAGTGATGATGTAAAAAGTATCTTTAGTATGAAGTTCTATACAAGTGTTAGGACAATGAATTAAACATTGTTTGAGAAAATTGAAAAGAATTTTTGTTTGCAGTGATAATGTTTTTAAGACTACATTATTATTCGTATCTTGCAAAATTGTACCATTATAGAATATGCTAGGTGCATTTATAGGAAGCTCTGGAATATATTCTTTACAGCTGATTAATGTTCTGCCAGTAGCTACTGCAAATGTACCACCGGCTTTAGTGAATTCATTTAAAGCATATTTGTTAATAGTGGAAATTTGCGATTTAGAATTAATTAATGTGCCATCCATATCACTGATTAAGAAAATATTACTAAAATCTGTCATAATTATTACCTCAAAATGGAGTTAATTTCGTAGAAGATAGAAGCTGCCACGCATAGCAAGTCTTCTTCTTCTACAAATATATTTAATAACCAGAGGTGCTATTTCCTAACTGATATGCTTTTATTATAAATGGAACTTTTAAAGATATAATGAAAGATTTGTAAAAAATTAATAAAAAATTTCAAAAAATATTGATATTTTTTATCTTTGTTGATATAATATTAATTAATAAAAATTATTGATTAATAAAAATTACAAAGGAGATGTTATTTATGAGAAGTATTACAAAACTTGATTTACAGTATGCACATCGTTTTTATGGTTTCAAAGGCGAAGCTCAATATCTTCATGGGCATACAGGTGTTCTCACCATTGAAGTAGAAGGTTCTATTAATTCTGGCGTAAATATGGTATTCCCTTGTAATGAAATTCAAAAAACAGCGTGGGAAGTTCTAAAAAACTTTGATCATGCTTTAATTTTACGTGAAGATGATCCATTACTTCCTGCTATTTTAGGTGTTTATGAGAAGCAAGGCATAAAAGATGGTGCACCAAACAATGTGATGAAAGGGCCTGCTTTTAAAACAGAACTTGCTACTGCATATCCAGATTGTCGTCTTGTTGTTACAAAAGAAACAATGACAGTTGAAGGTATGATAAAAATTGTTTATGAGCTTTTAAAAGATAAATTAAATATTGTAAAACTCACTTTCTCTAGTGGAGTTAATTTGGCATCTGAAGAATATGAACCACATCTTGAAATTGATCGTTGTCCATTATGTGGTATTACATTGAATGAAAATGGTGTTTGTCCAAAATGCGGTTACAAAAAACCATAATTAAATATTTATAAATAAAATTATAAATAGAAAAGCCACAGCATATATGCTGTGGCTTTTTTTATCGTTGACGAGCAACTGTTCCTGCTCTACCTGGTAAATATCCATGATAAACTTCACATTCCTTGATATTAGGAACATGTTTACCTTCTTCTAATTTTACAAATTCATAACCAAGCTTTTTGGCTTTTTTGATGAAATCATGAAGAATAGGCAATTGTTTTAAACCTTCCATTTCCGAATGGATAGTTAAGACATTAAATTCTTGGTTACAATGACTCAGCCAATAATCATTGATATTTTCTTCAGTGATTAATTTATCATCTAAAGTGCTACCTAAACATTCATCCATAGTGAGTAATGTTCCTGGAATTTGTAGTGGCAAATATTTTTTATCGTTCATTATAGGATAAAATGGATAATATCCGCGAACATCACTGCAATAATCAAAACTTAATTCTTGTTGAACTTTTAAACTGCGAGGTGTTACTTGCCAGCCAGGAGCAGCACAAGCTTTAGCTTTAAAGCCAGCTATTTTTTCAAAGAGATTGATGGCTTTAGTCAATTCTCCTTTTATAGTGTCTTCAGATAGGAAAGGCAATTTATCTTGCCAATAGACATGGTCCCAGCAGTGAATGCCGCATTCGTGATTTTCTTTGATAGCACGAAGAAATGGCATAGGATTTGGTTCGACGATATGAGGTGCAGGTAAAAGAGTACCATACATCATAGTTTTAAAACCATAGGTACTAGGTGCTTTAGTGCGTAGCATTTTAGTTAAAAAACCTTTGCGAAAGATACGGCGAATAGCTTTGCCGGAATTATCTGTACCCATGGAGAAAAAGAAAGTAGCTTTGATATTTTCTTGTTTAAAAACATCAAGCATGCGAGGTACGCCTTCATCATAGCCACGTTTTGTATCTACATCAATTTTTATAGCAATTTTTTTAGCCATAATATCCTCCTGATTTTATATATTTTAGCTAAAAAGCCATCGCTATTAGCAAATGCTAAGGGCAATGGCTTTTGTTTTTTTATAAATAAATGATTAAGCTTTATCTAAATTTTTAGCATACCATTCAAGTGTATAGTGGATTGCTTCGCGAAGTGTAGCTTTTGGTTTCCAGCCAAGGCGAGTTTCCATTTTTTTCACAGATGGCAATCTATCTTGCATATCATCATAGTTTTTACCGTAATATTTATCGGAGTCCATAACGATAAATTCTACTTTATCGGCTTTATCTTTGAATTCAGGGAATTTTTTCATTTCATCAACAACGATTTCAGCCATTTCTTTGATGGAATAATTGTTTTCAGGATTACCGATATTGAAGATTTGTCCTTCTGCTTGGTCATCTTTATTAGTGATGATATCAATTAAACCTTGTACGCCATCGCCTACCCAAGTAAAGCTACGACGTTGAGCACCACCGTTTACAAGTGTTATTTTGCCAGTGTATAAAACATCATAGATGAATTGAGTGATGGAGCGACCTTTATGTTCGCTTGCATCTTTAAAGCTATCAAGACGAGGCCCTACCCAGTTAAATGGACGGAATAAAGTGAATTTAAGGCCCATTTCTTGACCAAAAGCGAAGATTACTCTATCCATCATTTGTTTACTGCAACTATAAATCCAACGGCTCTTAGATACAGGACCTAAGATTAAATTACTGTTATCTTCGTCCATGACTTTATTGTTAGGATCAGGCATACCATATACTTCAGAAGTTGAAGGGAAGATAACGCGTTTACCATATTCAGCACATTTACGAACCATTTTTAAGTTTTGTTCAAAATCAAGTTCAAATGTCCAAAGTGGACGAGTTATATAATAAGCTGGGCGAGCAATACCGATTAATGGTAAAAGAACATCACATTCTTTGATTTGTTCATTGAGCCAAGCTTCTTCTTTGAAGATATCGCCTTTTTTCATAGAAAAGCGAGGATTATCCAAGAATTGAGTGATATTATTATCTGCTAAGTCAAAACCTTGAATTTCCCAATCTGTTTGAGCAAGTGCCATTTCAAGGAAATGAGAGCCAATAAAACCGTTTACACCAGTAACAAAAATTTTCATATGATAAATACTTCTTTCTATTTTTATTTATAATGTTTTATTCAAGTTCAAATTTAGTACCAATTGGCAATAAATCAGTAAATGCTTTGGCATCTAATTCAGCTTCATTTTCAAATTGTAATTTTTCTAGTTGAAGTAGACCTTTTCCAGTGCCAATGCAAAGTGGATTAGTACTTACAATTTCGCCAATATTTCCTGTTCCTTCGATTGGCTTTGCCCACCAAATGAATAGTTTTTTATTATTCACATAGGTGAAAGCTCCAGGAAAAGGATGTGTAACTCCTCGAATGAGATTATATAAACTAATAGCGTCTTTAGAAAAATCCAATAAACCATCTTTAGGGCGACGTCTGCCAAATTTTGTGGCTTGTGTATCATCTTGTGGTGTCAAAGTAATAGTACCTGCCTCTATTTTTGGCAAACAATCTTTGATGATTTCACTAGCGATTTTACTGATTTTGATGAAAACATCCAAAGATGTATCTGTAAATGCTATATCAAAACCACGTTGTTCAACGATATCACCTTCATCGGCTTTTGCTGTCATGAGGTGAAGTGTAGCACCTGTTCTTTTTTCACCATTTACTACAGCCCAATTAACACAAGTCTGACCGCGATATTTAGGCAATAGAGCACCATGAAGATTATAAGCACCTAAACGTGGTTTTAAAATGATTTCATCAGGAATTAAACGGCGAAAATAGAAAGAGAAGATGATATCTGGATTTAAATTTAAGATATAATTAGTAGCTTCTTCATCTATTTTTTTTGGTCTAAATACTGGTATATTATTAGCTTTAGCCAAATCATATACAGAATGAAACCATATTTCTTCATCAGGATCATCTTGATGAGTATATACAGCTAAAATATTAGCTTTAGCTTCTATTAATGTTTTTAGACAAGTATATCCTGGCTCACTATAGGCAAATACAACGATAGAAGGTCTATTCATCTTCTTTAGCACCGTCCTCATAGATTTTTCTGATTATATAATGAGGTCGTTGCTGAATTTGTTTATAAATTCTACCTGTATATTCGCCGATAATACCGAGAGCCATGATAGTAACACCGATTAAAAAGAAGTTTATGGCCATCAAGGTGAAAACACCACCAGCTTCAGGACCTACGACAATACGGCGTAAAATCAAATATAGGAAAAAGATAATACTTAAAAGAGAAATACCCATGCCACTCATAGTAACCATTTGTAGAGGAGCTATAGAGAAACTAGTCATTAAATCAAAATTTAAACGAAGTAAACGGAAGAAGCTGTATTTAGATTCGCCAAATTCACGTTCACGATGACTGACAGGAATTTCTATAGGATTTACTGCAAATTTTTGACCTAATGCAGGAATGAAAGTAGTGCTTTCACGACTTTGAACAATGATATCGACAATGCGACGGCTATATCCACGAAGCATACAGCCATAATCGCTGATATGCAGACCACTGATGCGATTAGTCATTTTATTTACAAAGCGAGAGGCAACTTTTCTAAATAGTGGATCATGGCGATTTTGACGACATGTACCGATGACATCATATCCTTCATCCATTTTAGCAATGAGTTTAGGAATTTCTTCTGGTGGGTTTTGTAAGTCAGCATCTAAAGTGATGATATATTTTCCGCGGACATTAGCAAAGCCAGAAGTGATTGCCATATGTTGACCAAAATTACCATTTAAATCAATGACGCGGACAGTTTTTTCATGTGCTTTTTGAAAATCGTAAAGCATGGCAAATGATTTATCACGACTGCCATCATTGATAAAAATTATCTCAAAACTACGCTGTAGATTTTCCATTACAGGATAGAGTTCTTTAAATAATTGGGGTAAAGATTCTTCTTCATTGTAAACAGGAATTACAATGGAAATTTCGGGACTTCCTAACATTTTTTAGTTATCAGCCTTTCATACCACAGATTTCTTTGATTGCTTCGATAACGTCAGTTACATCTTCATCAGTCATTGCAGGGAAGAGTGGTAAGGAAACAATACGTTCAGATACATATTCAGAATTTGGTAAATCGCCAGCTTTAAGACCAGTGAGTTCACCAAAGCAAGTGAATAAGTGAAGTGCTTGATAATGATAAGCAGTACCTATATTTTTAGCACTCATTTTTGCCATGAAATCATCACGACTAAAACCGAGTTCATCAATATCAATTAGAGGTGTGTATATATGCCAAGAATGAACATTACCTTCTTCAATTTCTGGAGGAAGGATTAAACCACGTACATCTTTTAATTCTCTTTGATAGCGAGCTACGATTTCACGACGACGATTATTGAAGTCTTCAAGATGTGTGAGCTGGTCGCGACCGATAGCAGCTTGAATATCCATCATCTGGTATTTTAAACCTGGACGGAAAATATCATAGTGAGCTTTACCATTTGCTTGATAACGGTTCCAAGCCCCTTTACTCATACCATTTTGACGTTGCATGGACATGATTTCAGCAGCTTCTTCATCATTTGTGCAAATCATACCACCTTCACCAGTAGTGATATTTTTTGTTGGGTGGAAGCTGAATATAGCAATGTGACGAGCACCACGACCAAAACCGATTTTTTTGCCTTTATATTCTGCACCGAGAGCATGAGCAGCGTCTTCGATAATAGCAAGATTATATTTTTGTGCGAGAGCTTCGAGTGCGTCCATATCGCAAGGGCGACCTGCAAAGTGAACAGGAATGATAGCTTTTGTTTTTGGTGTGATAGCTGCTTCGATTTTGTTTATATCTATATTGAAAGTATGAGGGTCAATATCCACTAAAACAGGTTTACCACCAGAAAATACAATTGCATTTACAGTACTAGCAAAAGTCATAGGTGTAGTAATGACTTCATCACCAGGTTCGATAAGTGCCATTACAGCAAGATGTAAACCAGCAGTGGCAGAGTTTACGGAAATACCAAATTTGCAACCTACATAGTCAGCAAATTTTTTTTCAAAATCCACTGTTTTAGGGCCCATAGCGAGCCAACCTTTACGAATAGAGTCTGCAACATCAGCAATAGCTTCTTCGCTAACCATAGGTTTAGCAAAAGGTAAAAATTCTTTACGCATTGAAATATTCCTCCAAATCATTTAACTATTATTTATTAATCAAAATAGTATATGACCCTTCAGTTATTACTTGTTTCGCTGGAGAAGTCAATACATTGAGACATTTATCTTTATAACGTTCTTTAACCACAATTATAATACGCTTTTGACTGTTCCACAAATTATTTAATTCTTCACCATTGAAAAACCAACCTGCACCGCTTGGATGTTCAGAGCCAAATTCAAGTTCACCTTTGAAATCAGCAAGGGCAACTCGTTGATTAGTGTAATATGGTATGCCATGATAAAAATCGCCATAATTTACGATTAAAGCATCTTGTGGATTTAATTCATTGATTTTTTGGCTTACATAATATGCAGATTGATTATTGTGTACTTGCTCTTGGACATCATGAAGACCTAAACCAAAGAAAAATCCCATGATACAAAGAACACTTATAGTGCAACGAAATCTTTTTGTTTTTATCCAAACAAAAATAGAGGCAATGGTACCGATGAATAATGCTGCTGTGAGTAAACCACCTTCAGCAATGAATTCATCAATTGTCAAATAATTAGAACTTAGGACATAGCCAACTAAAGCTCCGACAAAAGCTAAGCATAAGATGCTATTGATTAAAAAACTATGACAAAGCCAAGAATTTTCATCTTCAAAACGCTTGATGGAAGCTGCAATTAAAATGGCAAGTGGCATCCAGCAAGGCATGATATATGGTACTAATTTAGAATCGGAAATAGAGTAGAAAATGAAAATGATAAAGAACCATAATAATAAAAAGATGATATCAAAACGATTACGCTGGGACGTTGTTTTACGAATAACACCTTTTTTACTGAATAAGGATAATAAAAATCCTGTCCAAGGTAACATACCGATGATTACAAATGGGATAAAGAACCACCAAGGTTGGAATCTATCGTGCATTTTAGTTGTAAAACGCAAGAAATGTTCACGGACAAAGAAGAAATAAAAGAAATCATGGTTTGCTTGGCAAACAAGATAAAACCATGGAACAGTAACGATAAGAAAAGCTAAAATTCCTGGTAGATAAAATAATTTTAAAAATAAGCGAGGTCTTTTAGTTAAAATTGTATACCAAAATAAAATACCAAATGGTAAGATTATGGCAACTAAGCCCTTAGTTAAGACACCAAAGCCCATGGCAATATAAAAGGCAATAAGCCATTTTTTCTTTTCTGTGCGTTCAAAGGCATAGAAAAATACCATGCAAGCTGTCATAAATAAAGTCAGAGCCATATCTAAAATATTAATTGAAGCAACGATTAAATTTAAACATGATGTAGCTAGAATAGCACTAGCGAGTAGACCTACTTTGCGAGAATACATCATTGTGCCTAAAAATCCAGCAAGACCAACGCAACCGATAGCTGATAATGCTGGTAAGATGCGTCCAGCAAATTCTGTAACGCCAAAAATCTTCATCATGATGGCAGTAAACCAATATTGAAACGCAGGTTTTTCAAAGTATTCTACGCCATTTAGATGTGGTGTGATAAAGTCACCGCTTAATAACATTTCACGAGGTATTTGATTGTAACGCCCTTCATCAGGGTCCATTAAGTGATAGGAACCTAAATGAGCTAGGTATAAATAGAAAATAGCTAAGATAAATATTCCTAACAGTAATTTTTTATTTTTTAGACAAAAATCACGCAAGAAAAAACCTCCTAAATTTCATGATTAATAAAATATATGCAAACTATATAATTATACTATTTTCTATGTTTATCTACAATCAAGATATAGTATAGACTTTTAAAATGATTTTTTTCTGAGAAGATATAGTCAGATATTTTTTAAATTTTTGCTGTAAGATTGTATTATATGTGTTAAGATTAATAATTAGTTAATAAAGGGAGATGGAATTTTGACAAATTTATTATTGATATTAACAGGTGTATTGTTGAATGCAGCTGCTCAATTAGTTTTAAAAAAAGGTATGTCTCAAATAGGAAGTATTCAAGTAGATCTAAATTCTATATTGACTATGATTTTAAAAGTAAGCACTAATTTATATGTATGGTCTGGGCTTATCTTTTATGTAATAAGTTTCATTGTTTGGCTTATGGTACTTTCCCGCGTGGAAGTAAGTTATGCTTATCCATTTTTAAGTATAGGTTATATCATTGCTGCCTTTGTGGGATATTTTTATTTTGGCGAATCCATGACTTTGAATAAAATAGGTGGCATTATCATTATCTGTTTAGGTGTATTCTTATTGTATCGTTCTTAATAAGATTATAAGATTGTATTGATTTATAAATATAGAAGGATTTTGTTATGAAAGCTAAAAATTATGTAAAAGTAGGATTAGTAATATCTATCATTTTACATGTAGGGATTTTTGCTTTAGGTGGATATGTTATGAATAATATAACAAAAGAAATAAGTGAAAAAACGATAGTAAAATCCTCCGATGATGAAGATATTACGTATGTAGATATTGGTATAACTCAAGATAATGAGCCTGATGATGTAGTAGTAGAACCAACAGAAGAAATAAATTCTCAATCAGAAGTAGTGGTGGATAAAGAAGATTTGGAAAAACCAAAACCTCCAGTAGAAACCATTGATCCACCAGAAGATAAGAAAGAAAAAAAAGAAGAGCCTGTAGTGAAAAAAGAACCTAGGCATAAATTTCGTACTTATAAAGATACAAATATTGTAGTTAAAGAAATATCGAAAGAAAATCTCATTTTAAATTTTAGTGATGTAAAAGATTCTAAAGATTTAATGCCAACATATAAACATAAAGAAAAACCTGTTTATGATTATAATTTAGTACCAGAAGGCGAAGCGATTATCGTCGTTGTAGAGTATATAATGGATGAACAAGGAAAAGTGATTCAGGCTTATCCTGTGCTTCCAGCAGAAAAATCTGATTTAGGCCTAAGTGAAGAAGAATATCAAGATTTAAATACAGCATGTATTCAGGCTTTAGAAAAATACGAGATAATACCTCCTAAGGATAAAAGAGGAAATATTCCTCAACAGGAAAAATTTATCTTAACTCACGATGGTGCTGTAGAAAAATTTAATTTTTAATAAAAAATAAACTGCATGTAAAATTTATTGGAATTATTTTACATGCAGTTTTTTTATTTATTTATGGGTAATAATTAAATATTTGTTGGTTTCAAAGTAAATACGGGTATTTTTATCATTTAATTCATTTAAACATTCTTGTTTATATTTTTGAGGAACGACTAATAAAGTATTTGGATTTTGTTCCCATATGGTTAAAAATTCGTCTTTATTTAAAAACCAACCTTGTCCACTAGGGTGGCTGGCACCAAAATCTAATTCACCTAAATAATCATAAATGGCGATGCGAGATTTGGTATAAAATGGTAAATCTTGTAGATAATCTTTATAGGAAAGAATTAAAGTGTCTTTTGTTTTTATGGAGTTTACTACCTGAGCAATTTCTTTTCCTGTGCGATGTTGAGCTACTTGAGTGATTACAGGTTGCAAAGAAAAGCTAAATAAAATGGCAGAGATGGCATAAATAGATATTATTTGAGTAAAATTTTCATATTTATACCAGGATATAAATATGATTATATTAGATATAATCAATACTAAAATGATAAAGCTACCAGATAAGATAAATTCTTCTAGTGTAATGAAATCGCTTTTGATAGTAGTGATGATTAAGGCTGCAATTATGATTAAAGAGATAAATGCATTGATTATCATGGCAATCTTTATTTTTGTTGACTGGTAAGTTATTTGATTTAAATGGCGACTTATTAATATAGAAAGAGGCATAAGACAAGGAACAATATAAGGTACAAGTTTGGAATCTGATATAGAGTAGAAGATAAAAATTAGGCTAAACCATAAACAAAGATAAATATATTTATGTCTATGAGGATTAGTCATAAATTTATGCCATGTTTTTTGAGGTGATTTGGAAAGTAATGATGATATGAAAAATCCTGTCCAGGGAAAAATTCCTAAAATAATGCAAGGTATGAAAAAATAAAATGGTTGATAACGATCGTGAACCTTAGTTAAATAGCGTAAAAAATGTTCATGAATAAAAAAGAAATAGAAAAAGTCAGGATTATCTCTACAAACTAAATAAAACCATGGCACACAAATTACAAGAAAGATCAATATACCAGGTAAAGATATACTTTTTAATAATAGTTTTAAATTTTTAGTAAGCAAGCAATAAGAAAATATAATAATAGCAGTCAAAACGATAGCTATTAGACCTTTAGTTAAAGTGCCAAAAGCCATGGAAGCATAGAAAATATAAAGATATTTTGATTTTTGTGTAGTACTAAATTGATAATAACTTACCATAGATAAGGTGATGAAAAAAGAGATTGCCATATCTAAGATATTTAAAGAACCAATGATTAAATAAAGAAAAGAACTACCAAGTATGATACTAGCTAGAAAACCTGTTTGGCGATTAAACATCTTAGTGGCTAAATATCCTGTCAAATAGATGCCACCTAGAGCAGATAGAGCGGGAAATAAACGCACGGCAAATTCATTTTCACCGAATATATACATGAAGAAAGCTGTTATCCAATATTGCAGGGCAGGTTTTTCAAAATACTCCACGCCATTTAAATATGGTGTAATAAAGTTCTTATTGGCTAACATTTCGCGAGGAATTTCAGCATATCTTCCTTCATCAGGATTAATTAAAGGATATAGACCAAGATGCCATAAATATAAAATTATAAAAATAATGGCTATAGTAAAGATAGATGTTTTATCGAGATTTTTTAAATCAAATAGTTTAGATGGATGTTGCGACTGTTTCATACGATTACTCCTTTATATAATCTTGAATATAATTAATTTAAGAAAAGCATATAGGAGCATTCTGAAAAAAAACTGAGATAAAAAATAAAGAAGAGTGGAAAAGATTTATTTTCCACTCTTTTTTTTATTAGATATTAATTATTAAAGTAAAACAAGAACCCTTCTCATCATTGTTTTTTACAAGAATATCACTGTGATTTTTTTGTGCGAGTATTTGAGCTATTGATAAACCAAGACCATTACCATAATAAGTGCGAGTATTATTAGCACGATAAAATGGCTTAAATATATGCGGTAAGTCTTCAATGGATATGCCAGGGCCACTATCTTTGATGGCAATTTTTATACATTGTTTATCTTCTGTTATGGTAATAAAAATAGAACTATTTTCATCACTGTATTTAATAGCATTATCCACTAAGATGGCTAATATTTGCTCAATATGAGACATATCAGCTGTTATAAAAATATCTGGAGGGTTAGAAATTTTGAGGGTGATTTGTTTATTTTTAGCTAATAAAGAAAATTTAGTGTAGATTTTATTGATGAGATTGTTGAGGTTAAATTTAGTGCTATGCACAGTTAATGTATTATTGGTATTTCTTGCAGATAATAATAAATTGTCAATGAGCTTTTTCATCTTTAAGCTTTCATCATTAATATCATCAATAGTATCTATGGAAAATTTAGAGAGATTATTTTCATCATCTGTTTTTAATACAGTTAATCCAGACATTATAATGCTTAAAGGCGTTCGTAATTCATGAGAGGCATTGGCAATAAACTGTTTTTGTTGTTCAAATGATTGAACGACAGGTTGCATAGCTTTATTTGCCATTTTATAAGCGACATAGCGTACAAAAAATAAGGATAGAGAAATAATTATTAATAAAATAAAGAATATGCGAATTTGTTCACGCACCCAATGAGTTACTTCTATGCCAACATAGACTTCACCTAAAAATACATTATTTTCTAGGAGTGGATAACGCATATAAATTAAATATTTCAAATGGCGATTATCAACTAAATTAAAATCAAAATATACCTTATGAAAAGAAAGTGAATTATCATTAATAATTTTAGTGATAGATTTTTCAGACCATTCCATATTATTATGTTCAAATACTAATTGATGGTCTTTGGTATATCCATAGATGAAAATTTTATTAAAATAATTATCTTCTTCAGGCGAGTTATCATCATCTTTAGGAAAATTTTTTAAATCCTTAGTATTGATTTTATAAAATAAGTCTTCACTTTCTTCAATAGCGAGCATTTTTATATGAGATAATTGGCTTTTATATGATATAGAAAAACCTACAATATATAAAGAAAATGATACAAATAATAATAGTAATACAGTAAGATAGCAATAATCTTTAACGATTTTTTCTTTGAATTCTTTAAACATATTAAGCATCCATTTCAAATTTATAACCAATACCACGAATGGTTTGAATACAATTAGTTAATCCTATTTTTGTTAATTTTTGACGTAGAGATTTTATTGTTACATCTAAAGTATTGGAATTTATATTAGTATCATATCCCCAGATTTTATCAATAATTTGTTCACGAGGTAGAATTTGATGTGTATTTCTAATTAATAGTTCCATGAGTTGATTTTCTCTAGGGCTTAAAGATACTTCTATTTGTTTATAAGTCAAAATGGCATTACAACAATTTAATTTTAGATTGTTATATTCAATGATATCATTATAAAATGTTTTATTAATGCGGCGGGATAGGGCTCTTAATCTAGCTAGTAATTCAGGAAATTCGAATGGTTTGGCCAAATAATCATCAGCCCCGCTATCTAGACCATCAACTCTATCTTCTAGAGTATCTCTGGCAGTTAACATTAAAATAGCTGTTTGATTATTTTGAGCACGTAGATATTTACATACTTCAATGCCAGATTTTAAAGGCATCATCCAATCTAAAATAATGATGTCATAATCAGATAAATTAGCATAATCGATAGCATCTTGACCATTATATACACAATCTACAATATAATTTTCTTTTTTTAAAAGGAAATTAATCATTTTAGATAATCTTTTATCATCTTCTGCAAATAATATTCGCATGAGGAAAACCTACTTTCAAATTTTATACAATAAATGATACTTTCCTTAATATTTTATAATATTAAAATATAAAAATAAATATCTGCAAAATTTTACATTTATTTTATATTTATACAAGTATTTATATTATTTTTATATATCTTTAATAATGATTTTACATATTATTAATTATTATTTTAAAAAGCTTTTTTATAATAATAAACGTTTTGGAATATTTCGCCAAAAACATTAATTTTTATTGAGCAATTTTGGGTTTTATTTTTATAAAGTTAAAATTTTTAATTTTATAGAAGTATTATATATTAACTATTTTGGAGGAATATTTAATGTTAAAGAAAAAGCTTATTACAAGTGCAATTACAGCAAGTTTAATGATGGGAGTTGCAAGTACATCTTTTGCAGCAACAAATCCATTTAGTGATGTGCCTGCTGATAGTTGGGCATATGATGCAGTTACTACACTTGCGAATGATGGTGTAATTGATGGTTATCCAAATGGTACATATCAAGGTCAAAACACTATGACTCGTTATGAAATGGCTCAAATTGTAGCACGTGCTATGGCGAGAACTGATCTTGAAAAAGCAGATAAAGTTGTTGTTGATAAATTAGCTGCTGAATTTGCGGAAGAATTAGATAATCTTGGTGTTCGTGTAGCCGATTTAGAGAAAAAATCCGATAATGTAAAATGGAAAGGCGAATTAAAATATAAATATGTTCAAGCTAATCATGATGAAGGTAAAGATAAACGTTCAAATAAATTAGAATTTAAACTTGAACCAAAAGCTTATATTGGTAATTCTGGTTGGACAGCTAATGCCAAAATTGAATATACAATGTATCCAGAAACAGATAGTAATGCAGATGGTGTAGAAGTTACTAGAGCATATGTAGAAGGGCCTTTATTTGGTGCTACAGTAGCAGCAGGTCATCTTCCTTTAGATATTTGTCAAGGTATGATATTTGATGATGAACTTTCTGGTGTAATGGTAGATTTTGGCAGTGATGTATTTAATACAAATTTAACTGTTGGTCGTTATAGTGAAAATGATCATGATGGTAAAATTCCAGAAGATAAAACAGCAAAAGATATCACTGCTGATTATTATGGTGTGCAATTTGACTATACACCAAGTGATAATTTAGCACTTAATGCAGGTTATATTTTATTGAATGGTTTAGACGATAGTGTGGATTTAGACCTAGATGTAGATGATAATAAAGCTAATTTATGGTATGCAGGTGGTAAGTATAATTTTGATAAAAATATAGCATTAGTAGGTCAATATTTACAAAATACAGATGCTAACAGTTATGATAAAGCTGGCAGTGTAGAATTGCAGTATAAAGGTGCTGATCTTAAAGATGCTGGTTCTTGGGGGGCATATTTAGGTTATCGTCATCTTGGTGAGAATGTAACCATTGAGACAGCTTATGATGATGCTGACGCAGGACAAAAAGGTCTTGTAGCTGGTATAGAATATGTATTTGCTCAAAACTTAGTAGGTTCACTTTTGTATTTTGATGGTAAAGATATGAAGACAGATACAGATGCCGATACTGTATATACTAGTCTTAAATTTAAATTTTAATTAAATTGCATATGATTGATTAGAGATTTGGAGCGATAAGAATGTTTTATCTAAAAAAAAGTAAAAAACAAATGATTGCACTTTGTTTAAGTGCAGCTTTAAGTGTAGGTTCTTTAACAGCTTATGCAGCGACTGAATATTGGAATGATGCCTCTACAAAACCAGCAGTAGAAACAAAAACACCTATTTCTGATAATACTAATTGGGAACAGTGGAAAGCTGGTTGGGATAATTTAAAGACTAATTATGAACAAGTAGCACTTACACCAGGAGCAGATTTTTCCAAATTAAATTTTGGTTGGTACTCTAAAGAAAAGACAGATAAAGCAATGGTGCGTATTGCAGATAATAAAGAAATGAAAAATGCTAAAGAGTTTAAAGGCACTTGTGAAGCTGGTACTATAATCAATGGCGTCCAATATTATAGTAATAAAGTAACAGCTGATGGCTTTAAACCAAATAGCACATATTATTATCAAGTAAATTTAAATGGCAAATGGCAACAAGCTCAAGAATATAAAACAGGTGATCCAGACAATTTTAGCTTTATGTTTGTTGGTGACCCTCAGATCGGTTCTTCATATAAACAAAAAAATGATGAATCTAATGGTAAAAAATTAGGTAATGATTTAGCTGCTAGAAATGACTCTTATAATTGGAATATAACTTTAAATAAAGCAATAGAACAACATCCAGAGATTGACTTTTTAGTATCTCCTGGTGATCAAGTAAGTGTAAAAGGCACTGAAAACGCAAAAGATTTAAAAGAACAAGAAGACCAATATTCTGGATATCTTTCTGCTTCTGTTCTTCGCAATTTACCACAAGCTGTAGCCATTGGTAATCATGACTGTAGCTCTGCTAGCTATCAAAATCATTTTAATAATCCAAATCCATTTCTTGAAGAATCTACACCAACACCTGCTGGTAACGGATATTTTTATAGTTATGGTAACGCTTTATTCATTGTTATTAATGCTAATAACTACAATGCAGCAGATCATAAAGCTTTGATTGAAAAAGCTATTAAAGCTCATCCAGATACAAAATGGCGTATTGTTGTAATGCACCAAGATATTTATGGTTCAGGTTTAGACCATTCTGATTCTGATGGTATTATCTTGCGTACACAATTAACACCAATTTTTGATGCAAATGATATTGATGTAGTACTACAAGGTCACGATCACAGTTATGCACGTACTTATCAGCTTACAAGCGATGGACAAGCACATGATGAGTTCTTAGAATATAAACAAAATCAAGGTGGATTCAATCACGATAAATTTGATGAAAGCTTTGATAATAACAGTGTGTTTAGAGCATATTATAAATCTCAAAATCTTTGCTACAATATTGCAGATAAATCTCAAGGAACAGTTGTAAATCCAGAAGGTGTATTTTATTTGACTTCTAACTCTGCAACTGGTTCTAAATTCTATAATTTAATTCCAGAACAACAGGATTATGTAGCTGCTCGTAGCCAGAATTGGAGACCATCATATTCTGTAATTAATATTACAAAAGATAGTTTCACTGTTAATACTTATGATGTAGAAACAGGAGAAGCTATTGATAATACTTATACAATTATCAAAAAATAAATAGAAACTTGAATAAAATTTAGAGATAAAAGTGGCAAGAAAAATCTTGTCACTTTTATTTTACATTTATTTTTTAATATATTCATTTAGATTTTACTTTATGTTTACAGTGTCTTAAAAAATAGAATATAAAATAGGTATGTCTAAAAGATATAGAATATCTATTATCGTAAAATATTGTGAGATAACTAAGGAGAGTGGCTTTTGTGTTTTATTTGAAAAAAAATAAAAAAAGAATGTTAGCCTTATGTTTAAGTGCGGCACTTAGTGTAGGATCTTTAACTGTTTATGCAGCAACAGAACATTGGAATGATGCTTCTGTAGCACCAGCTGTTACTACTAAAACAGCCGTATCAGATCATACAAATTGGGCTGACTGGAAAGCTAACTGGGATAAAATCAAAACTAATTATGAACAAGTAGCACTTACACCAGGGGCAGATTTTTCTAAATTAAATTTTGGTTGGTATTCTAAAGAAAAATCTAATGAAGCTTTAGTTCGTATTGCTAATAATAAAGATATGAAAAATGCTGTAGAATTCAAAGGTACTTGTATAGAAGGTACAGTGATCAATGGTGTGCAGTATTATAGTAATAAAGTAACAGCTGATGGTTTTGAGCCAAATACTACATATTATTATCAGGTAAAATTAAATGGTAAATGGCAACAAGCTCAAGAATATAAAACAGGCGATCCACATAATTTCTCATTCATGTACGTAGGTGACCCACAGATTGGTGCTTCTAAAGGTCAAGTTCCAAATGAAGGTACAGAAGAACAAAATGGTGATATTGCAACAAGAAATGATGCTTATAACTGGAATAAAACATTAAATAGTGCTTTAGCTCAACATCCAGAAATTAATTTCTTAGTATCTCCTGGTGACCAGATTAATGAACCAGCAGGTAATGATGCAGGAAAACTTCAATTACAAGAATATCAATATGCTGGATATCTTTCTGCAGCAGCATTGCGTGATTTACCACAAGCTGTAGCTATTGGTAACCATGATTGTTTGACACCTGGATATCAAAATCACTTTAATACACCAAATCCATTTACTGAAGAAAGTAATCCAACAGCAGCAGGTCATGGATATTATTATACTTATGGTAATGCTTTATTCATTGTTATCAATGCAAATAACTATAATGCAGCTGACCATAAAGCTTTAGTAGAAAAAGCAGTAAAAGAAAATCCAAATGTAAAATGGCGTATAGTAGTAATGCACCAAGATATCTATGGTTCAGGTTTAGACCACTCTGATTCTGATGGTATTATCTTACGTAATCAGTTAACACCAATTTTTGATGCTAATGATATTGATGTTGTATTACAAGGTCATGACCATACTTATGCTCGTACTTACCAGCTCACTAGTGATGGCAAACAGTATGATGATTTTGCAGAATATAAAGTAGGTCAACATGGTCAAGATCATAGCGTTTTAGATAAAAAATTAAAATCTGATAGTGCATTTAAAGATTATTATGAATCTCAAAATCGTTGCTACACTATTGCTGATATGAAACAAGGAACACTTGTAAATCCAGATGGTGTATTCTATATGACTTCTAACTCTGCAACTGGTTCTAAATTCTACAATTTAATAGAACAGCAACAAGATTATGTAGCTGCTCGTAGCCAGACATGGAGACCAACATATTCTGTAATTAATATTACTGATGACAAATTTACTATTAACACATATGATGCTGAAACAGGCACACCAATCGATGAAGCTTATAGCATTATCAAGAGATAATAGTAAGATTTAATTTTTCTCTAACTGCGGTAAAGTGTATGCTTTACCGCAGTTTTTACATTAAAAAAGATTTATATAATGACAATAAGGATGGATATTTTTATGAATTTATTTAAAAATATTTGGGTTCGTGGGATTATAATTATTTGTATATTAATAGGTGGATTTTTCTTTTTACAATCATATAATCAAGTAGAAAAGCCTACATTGGTGAATACACAAGGTCGTGCTTTTGAAAAAGCAGTTGTTGTTGAAGTTTTAAAAGATAATGTGCAAGAAGATGGTTCGCGTGTGGGCGATCAGGTAGTATTGTTACAGATGGAAACTGGACCACAAAAAGGTCAAATTTTAGAAGCAAATAGTCCAAATGGTTTATTATTTGGAACAGCTTGTAGACCAGGCTTAGAAGTAATCACTATTTCAAGTGTAGTGGGGCAATTACATGTTACAACAGTGTATAATGTTGATCGTTCCATGCCGATATATATTTTTATTGCTATTTTCTTGATTGCACTTTGTATCATTGGTGGTAAAAAAGGTGTAAAATCAGCAATTGCACTTATTTTTAGCTTTATTTGTTTTGTATTTGTATTTTTCCCTATGATAATGAAAGGAACTTCTCCATCTATAGCAGCAATTTTTACAGCAACAGTTGTAACAGCAATGACTATCTGTTTGATAAATGGTTTTACGATAAAAGCTTTATCTGCTATTTTAGCTACTTTTTGTGGTTTGTTAATTGCAGGATTGACAGCAGATATATTTGGTCATTTTACTTCTCTTTCAGGTTATAATGTATCTAATATTGAATCCTTGTTATTTGTTGGACAAAATACCTTAATTGATGTAGGTCAATTACTTTTTGCAGGTGTTTTATTTGCGAGTTTAGGTGCTGTAATGGATATAGCAATGGATGTATCTTCAGCAGTTCAAGAATTGCATGTTAAAAATCCAGCCTTAACACCAAAAGAATTATTTAAAAGTGGAATGAATGTTGGACGAGATATCATGGGTACAATGTCTACAACACTTATTTTAGCTTTCTTTGGTGGTTCTCTTGGGGTATGGGTATTAGACTATGTATATGATTTGCCTTATTTGCAATTAATAAATTCAAATTCCATTGGTATAGAAATCATGCAAGGGATATCTGGTAGTTTTGGCGTTATTTTAACAGTGCCAATAGTAGCATTATTTTCTGCATGGCTTCCGCATTATTTAGAAAAAAAGTAAATTAAAATCTTAAATGCTTTAGTAGTAAATTTTTACTGCTAAGGCATTTTTTGTTTTATATTAAAAAAATGTGATAAAATGTATCTAAATAATAAAGTTAATGATATAAAGATATCTTTATTATTTTATTATAAATATAGATTTTAGGAGGATTTTTAATGAATAGTCATGATTTCCATGAACTTACACATTATGTAATGGATTCACCAGCTAGTCCACCTGCTAGTTTGTTTGCTGGCGGTTTTGATGATTGGAGAAGTAGAGCACGCCTTGCTCATTTTTTGGCAATGCCAGAATTAAAAAAACATGATGAAGCAATAGAGTTGTTTCGTTCAGTTGTTGATGTAGACATAGATGAAGAAAATCCAGAACAAGTAGAAGAAAAGGTATATGCATTACAAAGATTGTCTTCTTGTCTTCGCGAAGATAAAAAATATGATGATGCACTTCATTATATAAATTTAGCGATACAATTAGTGGAGTCTACAGATTATCTATATAAATATATTTTACGTGGTGAAATTTGGGCTGATCGTTGGAATTTGCTGTATAATAAGCAAGATATCGAAACAGCTGAAAATGAGATTGATGAAAAAATTCGCGTATTTGAGAATTTAGATGTAAAGCATAATAGTTATTTGTATTATGGATATCGTTTTAAGGCTCAATTAATGGCTACTGGATTGATGAAGGAAGAGTCTTTAAATTATATGAGAAAGGCTTTATCTTTTATGGATATTCCAGAAAAATATAAACCTGCTATAGAAAAAGCTTTTAGTGCAACTCATAATAATGTGGCATGGATTTTAAATACAATAGATCATGCTTGTCCTTCACCAGAAAAAATTCATTGGGATATTTAATTTTATTTAGATGCTTGCAAAAAATACATATATAACTACTAATATTGTTATATAGTTATATATGTATTTTTGTACATAATATTATTAGACAAAAAAATATAAGAGGAGGAGTTTCATGTCGGAAGAAAAGAAACACGTAGAAGGAGAAGCAGACCATTATATTAAAACGTTAATTGGTGCTATATTGGGATATGCAGCTGATGGACTGGATATGTTCTTATTATCATTTATTTTAGTTTTTATTATTAAAGATTTTGGACTTACAACAGCTGAAGCCGGTAATCTCACCTTAGCGACAACTATAGGTATGTGGATTGGTTCATATATTTTTGGATTATTAGCAGATAAATATGGTCGTACAAGAACATTGTCTTTTTCCATAATTTTATTTGCTGTGGCTACATTCCTTATGTATTTTGTCGATAATTACACAGTTTTGCTTGTTTTGCGTTTTATCATTGGTCTTGGTATCGGTGGCGAATTCGGTATTGGTATGGCGATTGTTACTGAAACTTGGGCACCTGATATGAGAGCTAGAGCTACTTCATGGGTAGCACTTGGCTGGCAAGGTGGTGTATTATTAGCAGCAATTATTCCAGCTATAATCGTACCGATGTTTGGCTGGCGTGCTGTATTTTTAGTAGGTTTAGTGCCAGCACTTATCGCTATTTATGTGCGTATGCATCTTAGAGAACCTATTTTGTGGCAACGTAAAAAACAGCGTCAGCAAGAATTGATTGCTAAAAAGGAAAATGGAACTATCACGGAAAAAGAACAGAAAGAATATTATCATTTAGTGGGTATGCCACTTAAAAAATTATTTTCTACTAAGAGAATAACAGCTACAACAATTGGTCTTACTGTAATGTGTTTAGTGCAAAATTTTGGTTATTATGCGATATTTAGCTGGATGCCAACAATTTTATCTCAAAAATATGGTTATAGCTTAGCTCAGACAAGTGGTTGGATGGTAATATCCATTGCAGGCATGATTTTAGGTATAATTTTATTTGGTATCTTAGCTGATAAAATTGGCCGTAAGAAGACATTTGCACTTTGGTATATTTGCGGTACTATTTACTGCGTAATCTATTTCTTTTTCTTCACAAGTCAAGCAAGTCTTTTATGGGGAAGTTTCTTATTAGGCTTTACTGTAAATGGCATGATGGGTGGCTATGGTGCAGTTATTGCTGAAAATTATCCATCAGAAGCACGTTCTACTGCGGAAAATATAATTTTTGGTACAGGACGTGGATTATCTGGTTTTGGACCTGCTATAATTGGTTATTTGGCAACAGGCGGAAGCTTGATAGGAGCAATGAGCCTTGTATTTGTTATTTATCCAATAGCACTTATTTTTATGTGGTTTACTGTTCCAGAAACAAAAGGTATAGAAATCGATTAATAAAAAAAGGTTATGCTCATGCATAACCTTTTTTTTATTGTTTTATAATTCATCGATAAGAGATAAGAGTTCTGTATAATTATGGAAATAAAAATCAGCTTGTGTTTTTATTGCTTCTGTATCAGAAGCGGAATATTTGTCATAAATAGCAATGGTTTCAATGCCAGCTTGTTTAGCAGCTTCAATACCGATTAATGAATCTTCAAAGACAATGCATTCTGCTGGTTTGGCATTAAATTTTTGCATGGCTTTTTGATAGACTTCAGGGTCTGGTTTGATTTTGCTGACATCTTCACGTGTATAGATTAAGTCAAAATATTCATTAAGTGGAGCTTTAGTGTTAATATTTTTATTTAAAGTACGATATATCTCCATATTTGTACGTTTAGTAGTTGTTGTTATGGCAAGTGTAAAATGCTTTGCTTTTAATTTTTTGATGACTAAGTCAGCTTGTGGTTTGTAATCAATTATATTTTGGAGAAAATCTTGAGCTATTTCATAACGCAATTTGATGATTTCTTCAGCTGAAATTTGAGCTGAATATTTATCCTTGAGATATTGGCAATAACATAAATAAGGATTTGGTTGTGCATTGAATTTTTTTAATTGTGTATCACGGTCGCTTTGAACAGTTGTTTCATCGATTTTTTTATTAGCTAGTTTTTCAATGAGTTTTTGGTCGATTTCATTCCAAATGCCAACAGAGTCAATCAAAGTGCCGTCCATATCAAAAAAAGCAAATTTCTTATTTTTTAGCATGATAAATTCCTTTCTGACAACAAAATAGTTTAAGTCCATTTTATCAATTATCTAAAAAAGTTGGAATATATATTTATCCATAAAATAAAAGCATTAATCTTTTTCTTTACAGTGATATTTATTTATGATATATTAATTTTTGTATGCAAAAGACATTCCCACTCTAGGGTAAGCGAAACTCCAACGCTGTCGTGGATTCGGGAGAAATAAAATTTAGGAGGATATTTTAATGTTAACTCAAGAACAAAAATTACAAATCATTCAAGATAACGCTACTCATGAAGGTGACACTGGATCTCCAGAAGTACAGGTTGCTTTATTAACTGCACGTATCGCATATCTTACTGAACATCTTAAAAACAATAAAAAAGACCATCATTCCCGTCGTGGTTTATTAAAAATGGTTGGTCATCGCAGAAGACTTTTAAGCTATTTATATGATATCGATGTAGAACGTTATCGTGCTCTTATTGCAAAATTAAATTTACGTAAATAATTAATTGAAAAAGCGGGAGCCTTTCCCGCTTTTTCTTTTAGTTTGCTTGATTTTAAGTTAAAATAGATATAGACACAAGGATAAATATATTATTGGTAAATACATAAATAGGAGGTAAGTTATGTATACTTTTGAAACAACACTTGGCGGTCGTAGTTTTGTTGTAGAAACAGGCAAGATGGCTAAACAAGCGAACGGTGCTGTATTAGTTAGATATGGTGAAACTGTAGTTTTAGTAACTGCAACAGCTTCCGCTGAGCCACGTGAGGGAGTAGATTTTTTCCCTTTAACAGTTGATTATGAAGAAAAAATGTACGCTGTTGGTAAAATACCTGGCGGTTTTATAAAAAGAGAAGGTCGTCCTGCTGAATCTGCCATTTTAAATAGCCGTTTAATCGATAGACCTATTCGCCCATTATTCCCAGAAGGTTATAGAAATGATGTGCAGATTGTAGCTACTGTTTTATCTGTAGAGCAAGATAATGCTCCAGAAATCGCTGGTATGATCGGTGCTTCTTGTGCACTTTCTATTTCTGATATTCCTTTCTTAGGACCAATTGCTGGTGTTCGTGTTGGTCGTGTTGATGGCGAATTTGTGATCAATCCAACAGTAGAACAACGTAAAAAATCTGATTTAAATTTAACAGTTGCAGGTTCTTATGATGCTGTAATGATGGTTGAAGCTGGTGCAAATGAATTATCTGAAGAAGTAGTTCTTGATGCTATTTTATTTGGTCATGAAGAAATCAAACGTTTAGTTCAATTCCAAAATGAAATGGTTGCAAAATGTGGTAAAGAAAAACATCAGCCAAAATTATTTACTGTTCCAGAAGAACTCGTAAATGCTATTCATGACTACACTTATGATAAATTTGATGCTGCAGTTCGTGATGCTGATAAACTTCGCCGTGATGAACATGTAGCTGAAGTAAAAGCACAGGCAAAAGAACATTTCTTAGAACTTTATCCAGAAATGGATATGGAAATAGATTATGTGCTTTACAAAACTTTAAAAGGCATTGTACGTCACATGATTACTCATGAAAAAATTCGTCCAGATGGTCGTGGCTTAGAAGAAGTTCGTCCTATTAGCTGTGAAGTAGGTATTTTACCTCGTACTCATGGTAGTGCACTCTTCACTCGTGGACAAACTCAGATTTTAAATATCACTACACTTGGTGCTTTAGGTGATGAACAAGTAATCGATGGTATCGGTGATGATACTTCTAAACGTTATATCCATCATTATAATTTCCCTGGTTATTCCGTTGGTGAAGCTCGTCCAATGCGTAGTCCTGGTCGTCGTGAAATCGGTCATGGTGCACTTGCAGAACGTGCATTAGTGCCTGTTATTCCATCTGAAGAAGAATTCCCTTATACACTTCGCCTTGTATCTGAAGTTTTAGAATCTAATGGTTCTAGCTCTATGGGTAGTGTATGCGGTAGTACACTTTCCTTAATGCATGCTGGTGTGCCTATTAAAAAACCAGTATCTGGTTGTGCAATGGGCTTAGTAAAAGATGGCGATGCTTATACAATTTTAACAGATATCCAAGGTATGGAAGATGCTCTTGGTGATATGGACTTTAAAGTAGCAGGTACTCCAGATGGTATCACAGCTATTCAAATGGATATTAAAGTAGATGGTCTCAGCAGAGAAATCTTAGCAGCTGCACTCGCTCAGGCAAAACGCGGTCGTGAATTCATTTTAAGCAAAATGCTTGAATGTATTAGTGAACCAAATAAAGAATTATCTCCATATGCTCCACGTGTAAATAGCATGAAAATCCCTACTGATAAAATTCGTGATGTAATTGGACCTGGCGGAAAAACAATTAAAAAGATAATTGATGAAACTGGCGTACAAATCGATATTCATGATGATGGTAATGTATTTATCACAGCTGTAGATGCAGAATCTGCACAAAAAGCTCAAGATATGATTAAAGCTTTAACTGCAGAAGTTGAAGTAGGTGCAACTTATAAAGGTAAAGTTACACGCATTATGAATTTTGGTGCATTTGTAGAAATTTTACCAGGCAAAGAAGGTTTATGCCATATTTCTCAATTAGCTAAAGAACGCGTAGGCAAAGTAGAAGATGTCGTAAATATTGGTGATGAATTAGAAGTAAAAGTTACAGAAATTGATCGTCAAGGTAGAGTAAATCTTTCTCATAAAGTGCTTCTTTAATAAGGCTGGTGAACATAAGTGCATATTGTTTTGATTGAACCTGAAATTCCAGCAAATACTGGTAATATTGCACGTCTTTGTGCAAATACAGGAATTGAACTTCATTTAGTAAAACCACTTGGTTTTTCTACTGATGATAAATATTTAAAAAGAGCAGGTCTTGATTATTGGCATTTAGTAAAAGTGCATTATCATGAAAATTTTGATGAAATTTTAGAAAAATATAAAGGTCATAAATTTCATTATGCGACTACTAAAGCTAATCATGTACACAGTGATGTAAGCTATGGTATGGATGATATGCTTGTTTTTGGTAAAGAAACAGCAGGTATTCCTGAAAGTATCTTAAAAGAACATTGGGATGAATGCATTCGCATACCGATGATAAGTGAATCACGTTCTTTGAATTTATCTAATTCTGTGGCAGTAATTGCCTATGAAGCTATGCGACAACTTAATTATGCTAATTTAAAACAAGTTGGTTTTGATCATTTAGATTGATGGGAGCATAAATAAATGCAAAAATTAAATGAATGTATAGCTAAATTAAAACAAATTTTGCCAGAAAATAGTGTGTTAATAGATGAACCAATGTCTAAACATACTACATTTCAAATTGGTGGCCCAGCTGATTGCTTTGTAATGCCTTCAACTGTTGAAGAAGCTATAACTGTTATAAAAGTAATAAAAGAATATGATATACCGCTTACAATGCTTGGCAATGGCTCTAATTTATTAGTTATGGATAAAGGTATTCGCGGTATTGTTGTGAATTTAAATGAACGTTTTGCTAAAATTACACGAAATGGCGATATCATTAAAGCTCAATGTGGTGCTTTGATGGCAGATGTTTCTAAATTTGCAGGTGAAGCTTCACTTACAGGTCTTGAATTTGCCGTAGGTATTCCAGGTAGTATAGGTGGTTGCATCTTCATGAATGCTGGTGCCTATGATGGAGAAATAAAAAAAGTTATAAAATCCGTTACAACTGTAAATAAAGATGGTGAAGTCGTTCATTACACAAATGAACAAGCACAATTTGGCTATCGTCATAGTATTTTCCAAGATAATGGTGATTTAATTTTAGAAGTTGAATTAAAGCTACAAGAGGGAAATCAAGCTGATATTTTAGCTAAAATGGCAGATTTAACTAATCGTCGTGAAACAAAACAACCACTTGAATATCCAAGTGCAGGTAGTACATTTAAACGTCCACCTGGATATTTTGCAGGGACTTTGATTGATCAGACAGGTTTAAAAGGTCTCACTATTGGTGGAGCACAAGTTTCTAAAAAACATGCTGGATTTGTAGTTAATATCGGTGGTGCTACAGCTCAAGACGTACTTGATTTGATTAAAGAAGTACAAGATAGAGTATATAAAGCTCATGGTGTGAAACTTTATCCAGAAGTAAAAATGATTGGTGAACAATAAAAAAGATAGATGAAAATAAATAAAACCCTAAGAGAGACGTTTCTCTTAGGGTTTTGTTGTATAATAAAGTAAATATATATTTATTTGGAGGTGTTAATATGATCGGTGATTGTGCGAATTGCAAAAGCCATATTTGTGCCAAAAAAGGTATTAGTTGTAAAAAAATAAATCAAGAAGAAGTACTTGGTTTATATACAGATGAAGAGAAAAAAATTATGAAAGCAGCAGCTTTTGTGGAAGCTACATATTATAGCGAGCTTACACGTTTAGAGGAAACTGTGGAATTTGCTAAACAAATGGGCTATAAAAAATTAGGTCTAGCTTTTTGTATCGGTTTAAATAAAGAAGCATATCTAATCAATAAATTTTTAGCACGTGAATTTGAAGTAGTATCTATTTGTTGTAAAAATTGTGCAATATCTAAAGATAAATTAGGCTTAAAAAAAGTAAATCCTCAAAGTGCAACAGAAAGTATGTGCAATCCAAAATATCAAGCTGAATTTTTAAATGAAGCAGGTTGCGATTTATTTATTTCTTGTGGTCTATGTGTAGGTCATGATGCGATATTTAATAAAAATTGTAATGGCCCTGTAACTACATTAGTTGCAAAAGATAGAGTGCTTGCCCATAATCCATTAGGTGCAATTTATTCACGTTATTGGCGTAAGAAACTAAAATTAATGGAAGAAAATGAAATATAAATAAAAAGGAACAATATCTTGATATATATCAAAATATTGTTCCTTTTTATCTTAATTGTTTTTAATAACCTTGCGGTTATCACTAAAATTTTATAAAGCGGAATAACAAGATTACCGAATATTATTATTTGAGTAGATTATAAAATGATAGATGATGAATATAATTCATCGTTGATTATTAATAATAACAAATATTTTCCGCATTTTAGCATCTTTTTATGGTAGCCATAGGCTATTGGTAAAGAGAAAATTGTGGCTACGGTTTTAGTTTACCTGTTTGAGCGTAGCGAGTTTAAACGTTGTAGACATGATTTGCTCTTTGCCAAAATAAAAAGTGTGGTAGCGGAAGGTGTTTTCTTTTTGGTTCGTTTTTCTTTATACCAATAAAGAAAAATGAACAAGAACGATTTATTCTCTAAATCTATCAACGATAGTTGCACAAGCAGCATCACCTGTGATATTTACAGCAGTACGAAGCATATCAAAGATACGGTCAACACCGAATAAAATTGGAAGTGCTTCAATTGGAATGTTAGCAGACATGAGAACGGCTACTACTAAAAGTGTAGGGCCAGGGACACCTGCTTGACCTACAGCACCAACTGTAGATGTAAAGATGATGGCAATATATTGTGTAAATGTGAGTTCAACACCAAACATCTGAGCAAAGAAAATGGCAGCCATAGCATAATAAGCAGCATTACCATTCATATTGATAGTAGCACCAAGTGGAAGTGCAAAAGAAGTAGTTTCTTTTGAAACATGTAATTCTTCAATAGTTGTTTTCATATTGAGTGGTAAAGTAGCCATGGAAGAAGCTGTAGTGAAAGCAAATAATTGAACTTTGTACATGGATTTAAAGAATTGTTTAAATGTAGTGCATTTAGAGAACATAGCAACACTACCACCGATAATACCATAATTAACGATAGCAAGGACAATGATATATAATACTACAAGATATACGAGTTTTACTAAGATTTCTGAACCGAATTTACCGATAGAACCAGCCATTAAGCCAAATACACCGAGTGGTGCGATGCACATAATAGCAGTCATAATTTTTACAGTAACTTCTGTCATGTAATTGAAAAATTTAAGTAGAAAGTCTTTTTTCTCACCACTTAAATTAGCGATAGCAAAACCGATGAATAAACTAAATACGATAATCTGTAAAATATTGCCAGAAACGAGAGCTTCAAATGGATTTGCAGGTACAAAACCGATTAAAGTTTCCCAAAATCCAGGTATACCACCTTTATCAGCATATTCACTGGAAGCTTGAACACCTAAACTAGCTAAACTGATACCTTCACCAGGTTTGAAAATTAAACTGAAGATAAGTCCGATAACAGTAGCAATAACTGTAGTAATTGTGTAATAAACAAATGTCAATAAACCAATTTTACCAGCAGAACTAGAATTTCCTAGTGAAGCTGCACCACCTATTAAAGAGAAGAAAACCATTGGTATTACAACCATTTTGATTAGTTGCATGAATAAGTCGCCAATTGGTGCAAAAATTTGTGCGGTTTCACCTAGAGCCAAACCAACAGCAATGCCTAAAACCATGGCAATGAGAATAAGCGTACCGAGCTTATTGATGATAGTCTTTGCTGTCATTAAAAAGACCTCCTTAGAATATGTATTGTATATTATAAAAAAAATAATATAACGAAATTATACTCTTTTTGGAGAAAATTTACAACTATACTGTAGATTTAGTGGAAAATAAATATAAAATATCTTATAAAATGTTTATTTGTTTTTTGTATACGTACAAAATTTATTTTAAGATAATACCAGAAAGAACTAAATTTAATTTATAGCGGATATTATCTTGATATTTTAGTGGTAAGCTACTAAATGAGGCAGATTGAAAGAGGGAGTGAAACATTTCTGTGATGATTTCAGCAGGAATATCATTGCGAAATTCACCATTATCTTGACCAGTTTTGATGATTTCATCAAAAATATCTTTGAATGGAAGTGGTTTTTTTATCGAAACATGAGGTTTTATCGCTAAAGCACTTTTATCTACAGCACGCATGAATAGTGGCAAGATAAAGCGATTTTGATCTAATAGATTGGCAGTGTATAAAACGAGTCCTTCTAATATTTGGGCTTGTGTTTTTTCTTTATTTAAAGATTCTAGATAATGTTGACGAATGTCCATAGCTAATTGAATGAGTAGACTACGGAGTAGATCATCTTTAGATTGAAAATAATTATAAAAAGTGCCAATGCCTAAGTTAGCTTTTTGCATGATATCAGCAATCGAAGTATCTTTTAATCCTTTTTGAGCGAATAACATAATAGCGGATTGGATAATCGTCTTTTTTGATTTTATTTTTTTTGCTTCACGTTTACTAAGTGTATGTTCCAAAATAATCACCTATCTATTTATTTTTTATAAAAATGAATGCGGTTCGTTTTCTTTAAAGTATATTATAATGGCATTTATCTTTTTTCTCAAACCATAATAGTTTTTCAATAGTATGCTATAAATTAACGTTATTTTTTGATATAATTGCAATTAGATTTAAGGAAAAAATATAAAGGATTTCAATTTTATGAAAAAAGATGAAATACTATCAGCTATTGGTATTTTTTTCGGTATAGGAATTGTAGCTTTAGTATCTAAATCCATTGATGATAATTTATTATTAGCACCATTTGGAGCAACGAGTATAATCGCTTTTTTGTTATATGACAGTGAATATGCTCAGCCGAGAAATATTATTTTAGGTTATATTATTACAAGTATCGTAGGTATTTTAATGGCATATATTTTAGGGCATAATTGGATTGTTTATGCTTTAGGAGTAGCTATAGCTATGTTAGTGAAATCGTGGTTTAAAGCAATTCACCCACCATCTGCTGCTATGCCGATTATATTATTAAAAGCGAATGAACAAGGTATTATCAATTATTTTTTATTTGATGTAATACCAGGAATTTGTTTATTGGTTTTTATTGCTATAGTCTATAATAGATTTATTTTACATAGAGATTATCCTTTATGGCATAGATAATAATTTTAAGGAGAATTTTTGTGAAGTGGGCTAATCATAAATTAGTAACGACTGTAGTTGTATTTGCAGGAACAGGAAATTTTTTATATGCAGCATATAGTTTTTTTGGCAGTGTATTGCCAGATAGATTGGAAGGTAAACCACCAAAAGAAAGCAAAGCTTATTGGAAATGGCGTTCAAAGCATCGCCAAAATACACATTGGACAGTGCCTTATTTAGCGATAATCGCTATTTTATTTTATTTACATGAAGTTGGTGTATTAAAAGATTTATTTTGGGAAATAGCACAAATTCCGATATTTGTCTGTGTAGGCGCTTTACTTCATATCATTGAAGATGGAATTTGTGGCAAGGTGCCACTTATATGGCGAAAGCGAAAAATAGGTATAAAATTATTTCGCGTGGGCAGTTCATGGGAATATTTTATAAGTTATACGATTTGTGTAGCTGCTTTATATTATAAATTTATGTTGTAATAAGTTTCAGGTAAAAGAAAGTGGTGAAATATATGCAAAAACTAAAAATTGGTTTTATTGGTATAGGCGTAATGGGAAAATCCATGGCAGATAATCTCTTAAAAGCTGGATATGAAGTCATGGTTTATACACGTACAAAGCAAAAAGCTGAAAGTTTATTAGCTAAAGGTGCAAAATGGTTTGATAGTGCTAAAGTTTTAGCCAAAAATGTAGATGTAATTATCTCTATGGTAGGTTATCCTCAAGATGTAGCAGAAATCTATTTAGGTGAAAATGGCGTAATTAAAAATTTAAAACCACAAAGCATAATTATAGATATGACTACTTCTAGTCCAAAACTGGCTCAAGAGATTTATCAAGAAGCTCAAAAATATGAAATAAAATCTTTAGATGCACCTGTATCTGGTGGAGATGTAGGAGCAAAAAATGGTACACTTGCCATTATGGTCGGTGGCGATAAAGAAGTTTATAAAGAAGTTTTGCCGATTTTTGAAGCTATGGGAAAAACTATTTGCTATTTTGGCAAAGCAGGTTCTGGCCAATATGCAAAAATGAGCAATCAAATAGCCATTGCCTCTAATATGATGGGTGTTTGTGAAGCTGTGGCTTATGCGAAAAAATGTGGATTAAATCCTCAGGATTTATTAGATGTAATCTCTACAGGAGCAGCAGGTTCATGGTCGCTTAGTAATTTAGCACCAAGAATGTTAAAAGGCGATTTTGCACCAGGATTTTTCATTAAACATTTTATTAAAGATATGAAAATAGCTATAGAGTCAGCTGATGAAATGAATTTAGATTTACCAGGATTGAAATTGGCAAAATCTCTATATGAAAAATTAGCCAAAGAAGGTTATGAAAATAATGGCACTCAAGCCTTATTGAAATATTATGATGCTGAATAAAGCAAGACAAATACTACAAAAATTTTATGGATATGAAGACTTTCGACCAGGGCAGAAAAAAGTAGTTGAAAGTTTATTAAATAGAAATGATACAGTGGCGATTATGCCTACAGGTGCGGGAAAATCTATTTGTTTTCAAATCCCTGCATTATTATTTGAAGGGGTAACACTTGTTATATCGCCACTTATTTCTTTGATGAAAGACCAAGTTGATAGTTTGCGTCAGCTAGGAATAGCGGCAGTATATATTAATAGTTCTATCAGTAAAGCTCAGTTATATAAAGATTTACAAGACATATCTGCTGGTTTTTATAAGATTATTTATATAGCACCAGAGCGATTAACACCTGAATATTTACCGAATAGTTTTGAAAATTTAAATATTAGTATGATAGCTATTGATGAAGCTCATTGTTTATCGCAATGGGGTCATGATTTTCGCCCTAGTTATCGTAATATCTTAAATTTTACTAATTCATTACGCATTAAACCGATTATCAGTGCTTTTACAGCAACAGCTACACCAGAAGTAAAAACAGATATTATAAATTTATTGGGGCTTAAAAATCCTAATGTATTTGTAACTGGTTTTGATAGACCAAATTTATACTTTTCCGTATTAAGAGGAGAAGTAAAAGATAAATTTGTCATAGATTATGTAAAAAAACATCAAGATGAAGCTGGAATTATCTATGTAGGTACTAGAAAAGATGTAGATGCTTTGCAAGTTTTATTGGAAATAAAGGGCATTAAAGCAGGCAGATACCATGCTGGTATGACAGATGAGGAAAGAAATCAAATGCAAGAAGATTTTCTCTATGATAATCTTTCTGTCATGGTGGCGACAAATGCTTTTGGCATGGGGATAGATAAGCCGAATGTTCGCTATGTAATTCATTATAATATGCCTAAAAATATGGAAGCATATTATCAAGAAGCAGGTAGAGCAGGTCGTGATGGACTTTCAGGAAACTGTATTTTACTGTATAGTCCTCAAGATACACAGCTTCAAAAATTTCTGATAAGTAAATCTACAGAAAGTGAAATTCGCCAGCAATTAGAATATAAGAGATTGCAGTCTATGGTGGATTATTGTCATACACCGCAATGTCTAAGGGCATTTATCTTGCATTATTTTGGTGAATTTGATGTAGCAGAACATTGTGATAATTGTAGTAATTGTAAAATAGAAGGCGAATTGATAGATATTACAATTGATGCTCAAAAGGTTTTATCATGTGTCTATCGTATGCATGAACGCTTCGGCGTGAAAATGATAGCAGAAGTCTTGAAAGGTTCAAAAAGTGCGAAGGTAAAACAATTTAATTTTGAGCGTTTGTCTACGTATGGTTTGATGAAAGAGCGAAAGATAAAAGATATCAGTGACTTAATTTTAAGACTCAGTGCTATGCAGTATTTAGATATCACCGAAAGCCAATATCCAGTGGTTACTTTGAATGAATTATCATGGCAAGTACTTCGCGGTCAAAAAAAGGTTTGGCAAAAAATGGTAATCGTCAAAAAAGCTAAGGCTAAAGGTGAATTATTTGAAGCTTTGCGTAGTTTGCGTAAAGAATTAGCGATAAAAGAAAAATTACCACCATATATGATTTTTTCTGATGCTACACTTACACAGATGGCAACAGATAAACCAACTGATTTAGAATTGATGAAAAATATTCGCGGTGTAGGTGAATTTAAATTACAAAAATATGGTGAAGAATTTTTAACAGTGATAAAGAGCTACATATCGTAAAGATATTTAGTATAGATTAAGAGAAAAAGGGGTAGATTTTATGGATCCAATTTTAAAATTACAAAATGGCAGTGATGTCAGAGGAGTAGCAGTTGAAGGTGTAGCTGATGAACCTGTTACTTTGACACCAGAATATGCTAATCGCATTGTGCAAGCTTTCGTTTTATGGCTCAGCCAAAAAAGTGGCAAAAAAGCAAGTGAATTAAAAATTGCAGTAGGTCATGATTCTCGTATTTCTGCACCAATGTTAAAACAACAAGCTTTAATGGCAATTGTAGCTCAAGGGGCAACAGCTGTTGATTGTTCTATGGCTACAACTCCAGCTATGTTTATGTCTTTAGTATATGAAGAAACAAAATATGATGGTTCTATGATGATTACTGCAAGCCATCTTCCATTTAATCGCAATGGTATTAAATTCTTTGAACCAGAAAATGGCGGTATGGAAAAGAAAGACCTCACTGATATGCTCAAAATCGCTTGCGAATTGACTGAACAAACAGTGGATATTAGTAATGTAGAAAAATTTGATTTAGTTTCTCTTTATGCTGAAAATCTTTGCACAAAAATCCGTGAAGGTATCAACAGCAAAGACAATTATGATAAACCACTTACAGGCAATCATATCGTAGTAGATGCAGGTAATGGTGCTGGCGGATTTTTTGCACAAAAAGTTTTAGCTCAGTTAGGTGCAGATATTACAGGTAGCTTATACTTAGATCCAGATGGACATTTCCCAAATCATATTCCAAATCCAGAAAATAAAGAAGCTATGGATGCTATTCGCGGTGCAGTGCTTAATAATAAAGCTGATTTAGGTTTGATTTTTGACACTGATGTAGATAGAATGTCTGCTGTATTTAGCGATGGTCAAGAAGTAAATCGTGATGCACTCATTGCTATGATGGCTGCTATCTTAGTGAAAGATTATCCAAATTCCACTATTGTTACTGACTCTGTAACTTCCGATAAATTAACTGCATTTTTAGAAGGTGAATTACAGTTAAAACATCATCGTTTCCAACGTGGCTATAAAAATGTAATCAATGAATGTAAACGCTTAAATGAAGAAGGCGTAGTATCGCCACTCGCTATTGAAACAAGTGGTCATGGTGCACTTAAAGAAAATTATTATCTTGATGATGGTGCATATATGGCAGTTAAACTCTTAATTGCTGCAGCTAAAACTAAAGCAGAAGGCAAAACTTTAAATAGCTTGATTGAAAAACTTGAACCACAATTTGAAACAGCAGAATATCGCTTAAAATTAAAAGGTGAAGATTTCAAAGCTTATGGGGCAAAAGTTTTAGAAGCATTTACTGCTCGTGCAAAAGAAAAAGGCTATCATATTGTAACACCAAATTATGAAGGTGTACGCATTAGCTTTAAAGGTGAAGCAAATGGTTGGGCATTGCTTCGTCAATCTTTACATGATCCAAATATGCCACTTAATGTAGAAGGTAATGGCGAAGGTGATTGTGCAAAAATCACAGCTATGATGAAAGAGTTATTAAGTGGTTTTGACCAATTAGATATCTCTGTATTTGATAAATAATAATATAGCGGAAAAATTACAGAAGTTTATATTATCAATAATAAAAACCTCGAGAAGGGTAGTTTTATGTTTCTCGAGGTTTTTGTTTTGTAGTTGTTTTCTCTATAGATACTTTTGCATAGTTTATAAAATAATATTTTGGGGTGTATTTTATTTTTGGTTGAAATGTTGTAAACTATAAGGAAACGCATTTGAAAGGAGTATTTTTATGGATTTACATAATTTATTGGTATTTCAAGATTTGTTTAATGATGATGTTTTTAGAGATATAGAAAAAACTATATCTCGAGAAAATTTAAATAAAGGAGCTGTAGCTGCTAAGTTAATTAATAAGGCTGAGCAGTTAGGTTTATCTGGGAATATTATACGTTCATATATTATATATACTGTGGCTCATCAAAGTAATTGCGTATCTTATGCGGTGGAAAAGTCTGGCGGTAAGATTGGTAATAGTTTGTATCAAGCTTTTTGTCATGATATTGAATTGATTGAAAAGGTATTGCTTTTAAAACCTAGTTTGCTTTTGGATTGTGATTTATTAGATGATTATGAACCAACAAATACTAATCATTCTACTGCTTTTAATATGTTGGTGGCTAAATTAAATGAAGCTAAGACTAGCAAAGATAAAGCAGATGTTTTTATTAATTATTATAAAACTTTTGGCAGTGGCGATATGGCAGATTATCGAGCTTTTCGTTGGGATAGTGATGATGATTGCCTAGTTGGTATTAAACATTTTGAGTCTATGAAACTTGAAGATTTAATTGGCTATGAATATCAAAAACAAGAGTTATTGGCAAATACAAAAGCTTTTGTAGAAGATAAACCTGCTAATAATGTTTTACTTGTAGGGGCAAGAGGTACAGGAAAATCCTCCGGTGTAAAAGCTGTAGTTAATTCATTTTTTGATCAAGGCTTGCGTTTATTGCAATTGACTAAAGAACAGTTGATTGATTTACCTGTTATTATGGAACGTTTGCGAGATTTTAGCAGTAAGAAATTCATCATTTTCTTAGATGATTTATCTTTTGAAGAATTTGAAGTGGAATATAAATATTTGAAATCAGCAATTGAAGGTGGTGCTTCGGCAAAACCTGAAAATGTACTTATTTATGCTACATCAAATCGTCGTCATTTGATTAAGGAAAGTTATAAAGATAGAGGGGCAAATGATGATGATATGCACCGCAGTGATACATTGAATGAAACTATTTCACTTTCTGATAGATTTGGTTTAATCATCTATTATATGGCACCAAACCAACAAGAATATTTGGATATTGTAGATGGTTTATTAAAGCAACATGGCATAGAATTATCCAAAGAAGAATTACGCATTCAAGCTGGTGCATGGGAAAAAGAACATTCTGGACGTTCAGGCAGAATAGCACAACAGTTTGTAACACATTATTTGGGACAAGTTTATAATAAATAAAAAAAGCAGGATTACTCCTGCTTTTTTATTAGAAAAATTTTATTGAATTTTTTATTTAAATCATAGAAAGGAAGTATTGATGAAATCTTAAATCACAAGTTAATTCAGGGTGAAAAGAGCTTACAAGCATATTTTTTTGACGTGCAGCTATGATTTTATTATCTAAAGTAGCTAAAATTTGTACATCGTTACCTGTTTTAGTAATGTAGGGAGCACGAATAAATACTAAAGGAATAGGAATATTTTTATCTATGGTAGGAATTAATAAATTAGTAGAAAAACTATCTAATTGAGAGCCATAGCCATTGCGTTTAACTGTTATATCCATAGTTGCAAGATGCGTATTTGTTTGATTTTCAATATTTTTAGCAAGCAAAATTAAACCAGCACAAGTGCCAAATACAGGTAAACCTGAAATGATTTTTTGCTGTAAAATTTCTTTCAAGCTAAAATAATCAAGAAGTTTTCCTATAGCTGTAGACTCGCCACCAGGTAAAATAAGCCCATCAATACAATCTAAATCTTTGGCTGTTTTTACTATACGAGTTTTTGTATGTGGTATTTGCAATAAGATTTCTTGATGTTCAGCAATAGCCCCTTGCATACCTAAAATACCAATTATTTTATTCATATCACATTACCAGCCACGTTTTGCCATTTGTTGTTCTTGAGGAATAGTATCTATTTCTATACCGACCATAGCTTCACCGAGATTTTCTGATATTTTAGCTAGTTTTTCAGGATCATTATAAAAAGTAGTAGCTTCGACAATAGCTTTTGCTCGTTTTTGTGGATCACCGGATTTGAAGATACCAGAGCCTACAAATACACCATCAACACCTAATTGCATCATTAAGGCAGCATCAGCAGGAGTGGCAATACCACCAGCTGCAAAATTAACAACAGGAAGTTTTCCATGTTCATGTACATAACAAACTAAATCAAAAGGAGCACCTATTTCTTTAGCGATATGCATTAACTCACTAGATGTGGCAGCTTTTACTCTATTAATATCTTTTTGCATAGTTCTAAAGTGACGAACAGCCTCAACGACATTTCCAGTACCTGCTTCACCTTTTGTTCTAATCATACTAGCACCTTCACCAATTCGACGAAGTGCTTCACCTAAATTTCTAGCACCACAAACAAAAGGAATATCAAAATCTTGTTTATAGATATGATTTTCGTCATCAGCTGGTGTTAAAACTTCTGATTCATCAATATAATCAATGCCGATAGCTTGTAATATTTGAGCTTCAACAAAGTGACCAATGCGAGCTTTTGCCATAACAGGGATAGAAACAGCTTCTTTAATTTCTCGTATCATTTTAGGATCTGACATGCGAGCAACTCCACCTTCACGACGTATATCAGCAGGTACGCGTTCAAGTGCCATAACTGCAACAGCACCAGCTTCTTGAGCTATTTTTGCTTGCTCTACGTTGGTGACATCCATGATGACTCCGCCTTTGAGCATTTGTGCGAGGTTTTTATTTAAAGTGTAACGATTATTCATAATATACTCCTTTGATTGTAGTGTGTTGATTAAAATGATAAAATTGTATCAATACAATATTTAAATTTGCAAATTAAATTTTATAAATTATAGATAAAGGAGAAAAAAATAGCAAGAATGAAGGATAAATTAATTGAATTTGTATCGATACAATTAGATAAAGATTTAAAAGAACCTTTATATGTGCAATTATATGAGCAAATAAAATTGATGATAAAACAGCATTTATTATCGCCGGGATATAAATTGCCTACTGTGAGAAATTTAGCTCAAAATTTACAAGTAAATCCAAGTACAGTAGTTAATGCTTATAAAGAATTAGAAAAAAATGGTTTTATCTTTAGTAAGCGTGGTAGTGGAAGTTATGTGGCTGAACAGGTAATTAATACTATAGATGAATTAGAAGAAAATAATTATATTCCTATTGATTTAACGGATGATTTAAAAATATTGCATGGTCAAAATAATGTGATAAATATGAGTACAATATCTTTAAATCCAGAGATGATTTCTATTGAAATATTTAAACAGGTGGTAAATAAAGTTTTAGAAAGAGATAAGGGGTATGCTTTTACATATCAAGATAGTCAAGGGTATTTGCCACTTCGTGAATCTATTGCTCAGGAATTAGGCAAAAAGAAAGTGAATACTACACCAGAATATATACAGATTATTTCAGGTGCTCAGCAAGGTATAGATATAGTAGCACGTGCTATTTTAAAACACGGAGATATTGTATTTGTAGAAAATCCAACTTATCCAGGAGCAATAGCAGCTTTTCGCTCTTGCGGGGCAAAAATTATAGATATTAAATTGACAAAAGAAGGTATTGATTTAGTTGATCTCGAAAATAAATTAAGGAAATTTAGACCAAAGTTAATTTATGTGATGCCAAATATTCAAAATCCTACAGGTATATCTTATACAAAAGCTAATTGTCGCCGTTTAATGGGATTGGCTCGTTTTTATAATGCATATGTTTTGGAAGATGATTATATCAGTGGTCTTTACTATCAAGAAAAACCTCCTATACCTTTGAAAGCATATGACACAGATGATAGAGTGATTTATATTCGCAGTTTATCAAAGATTTTTATGCCAGGGTTAAGACTTGCTTATTTAATCATGCCTCAGGCTTTGGCACAAACGTTATTAAATGTGAAACATATTTCAGATATAGCAACTTCTGGACTTACACAGAGAGTTTTTGATTATTACTTGCGTGAAGGATTGTGGCAGGAGCATTTGAATTCTATTCGCAGTGTATATAAGACGCAATTTGAATTTGCACTTAGAATGGCGAAAAAATATTTGCCGAGAGATATAAAGTATTTAAAGCCACAAGGGGGATTGTCTTTATGGCTTAATTTGCCAGATAGATTGATGGCTACAGATGTTATTGAAAGAGCTAGAGATGAAGGGGTAATAATTTGTGATGGTGCACCATTTTTTGTGCGGAATGCTCCTAATAAACAAATACGTTTGAGTTTTGCCACTTTATCTTTGGCGGAGATAAACACAGGAATAAAAATAATTCATAATATAACTAAATATTAAAGGGGGAATACTTATGAAAATAGGTATTGCTGGAAATGGTAAAATTGTACATGAAATGATAGGAGCTACGAAAAATATTCAAGATTTAAAAATAGTAGCTATATGTAGTCGACCACAAAGCAGACAAAAAGCAGAAGAAATAGCAAATAAATATAGTATTTCTAAAATATATACAGATTATAATCAAATGCTAGAAGATAGTGAAATAGATTTTATTTATGTAGCTGTAGCCAATAATGTTCATTATGAATATACAAAAAGAGCACTAGAAGCAGGGAAAAACGTCATTTGTGAAAAACCTTTTACCATTACAGCAAAACAAACACAAGAATTAATAGATTTAGTTAAAGCTAAAAATTTATTTTTATTTGAAGCTATCACCATTTTATACGCATCAAATTATCAATATATAAAAGAAAATTTAGAGCAAATTGGTCAATTGCGTTATGTTCATGCTAATTATGCACAATATTCTAGCCGTTATGATAGATATTTAAATAAAGATGTAGCACCAGCATTTAGCCCTGAACATGCAGGGGGTGCTTTATATGATTTAAATATTTATAATTTACATTTTGTCATAGGGGTATTGGGTACACCAAAAGAAGTTATTTATCGACCAAACCTTGGTTTTAATGGCATAGATATTTCCGGTACAGCATTATTAGATTATGATGATTACACAGTAGTATGTAGTGCAGCCAAAGACTCTGAAAGTATCAGTGGAATCGTATTTCAAGGCGAAAAAGGTTATATGGAATTAGTAGGTGCACCGAATGAATGTGCATTAATTAAAGTCCATAAAAAAGGCGAAGAAGAAATCTTGATAAATAAAGAAAAATACAATCATCGTATGGTCAATGAATTTGTAGCCTTCACAGAAATATTTAAACAGCAAGATTTAGCTACTTGTTATAAAACATTAGAACATAGCTTAAATGTCATGAAAGTATTAGAACAAGCTAGAATAAGTGGCAAAGTAGAATTTAATATTTGATGGAGATAAATATATTGTAATAAGAACACTTTATATCAATAAATTTATTTATATTGATATAAAGTGTTTTTATTATTTCTATATTTGAATGTGGTAATTTTAGTATACTAAAATTATTAAAGAATTGTGGAAATGTTTTGGTATTTTAGAATAATATTAGAAATGATATTATGATATCAGAAACAAGATAGGAGGAGCTTAAAATGAAGAATTTACAATATAGACAAAAAAAGCTTCTACAATATTTAATAGAGCTTAATGATTTTAGACCTGTTAGATATTTTGCTAAAAAAATATCTTGTTCAGATAAAACAATTAGAAATGATTTAAAATATTTTGAAGAACAAAATATAAAAATTGAAAAAATATCTGGCAAAGGAATACGATTATCTAATGAAAACAAGAATATAGTGAATAATTTATTAGAAGAAGTGCCAAGAAAATTAGAATTAACAACAGAGCAAAGGCGAATGAAAATCTTATATGATTTATTAGATGGAAATAAATTATCTATACAATCATTATCAGATAATTATTTTGTGAGTAAAACTAGTATAGTAAATGATTTTAAGGTAATTGAAGAAAAACTTAATCAATATAATTTAAAGTTAAAAAAAGATATATCTGGAACTAAATTGATAGGTGAAGAGACTGATATTAGAAAAGCTTTAGTAGATATATTGAATAAAATGATAAATTATAATAGTTCAATAAAGAAAGTATATTCTCGTATTGATAATGCTACATTAGAAGAATTAGAAGAACATTTTGGAAATGAAAATATAAAAAAGATAGAAAAAATAATTGAGAAAATAGAAGTATTTTTGAATTATAAAATAACTGAACCATATTATATTAATTTGGTAACACATATTTTAATTTTGATAAATAGAATAAAAAGAGATAAAACTATTTATTTTGAATTAGATTTAAAAAATAAATCTTATAATGGAAACTTTTATGAGGCTTCATTAAGGATGGCAAAAGATATAGAAGAAACATTTGAGGTAAAATTAAATAATGCAGAGGTTTTTTATTTATATAGATATTTGACATCGTCAGGTGGTTTAAAAGAAAATAAAGATTTTGAGATTATTGAAGATGAATATGTAAAAAAAATAGCAGATGAGATTATTGAATCTTGTTTATGTATATTTCCAATAAAATTTCATTTTAATAATGAATTATATAGAGCTTTATTATTACATTTGAGACCAATGTTAAATCGTATAAAATACAAAATCTTTATAAAAAATCCTATTTTGGATGAAGTAAAATTAGAATTTCCCGAACTAATGATTTTATTAAAATTAGTTATGTCTAAGATAGAATTAAAATATAATTTATCTGAAATTAGTGAAGATGAAATAGCATATTTAACAGTATATTTTCAAAGTGCTATAGAAGAAGTTATAAATAGAAAATCTGTTATAATTGTTTGTTCTAGCGGGATAGGAACATCCCATTTGTTAGAAAAAAGAATAAAAAATTATTTTCCAGAATGGAATATAGTAGATGTAGTTTCTGCAAAACAATTAGAATTAGTATTATCTTTGAAAAAAGTAGATTTAGTGATATCAACAGTACATTTACAAATAAATATAGATAAACCTATAGCATATGTAAGTGCTTTGTTTAATAAAACAGATGAAAGACGTATCAGAGAATCTTTTATAAAAACAATTCCAGTTCAAAATGATGTTAAAAAATTAAATACTATAAATTTATTAAATAAAGAAAAATTAAATGATCTTATAAGAAATAGTATATTTTTTAAAAGTATTCAAATAGAATCTATAATAAATATAAATTTTTATAAAAGTAACAAATTAGAAACAGATATTTTTTTAAGAAATGATATAGAAAGTAATAATTATACTATAGATGTTTTTGTAAAAGAAAAAAATCTTTCTAATGAAAAGATATTAATTTTATATAATTGGATATTAAATAATATTTGATAGAGGTGAGATTATGAATATAGAAGAGGTATTAAATACAAATTTAATTGTTTTAGATATGAAAGCTACTACTAAAGATGAAGCAATTAAAGAATTGACTGAAAAATTATATCAGGAAAAAAAGATTATAAACAAGGATTTGTTTATAAAAGATGTTTATCTAAGAGAAAAGGAAGGTCAAACTGGATTAGGAAATCATATAGCAATTCCTCATGGTAAATCAGATGCAGTACAAATAACGTCTATTGTTTTTGGAAGAACAAATAATAATTTATTATGGGAATCTCCAGATAATAAACCTGTACATGTAGTAATTTTATTTGCAGTAAGAAATGTAGATAAAACAACTGTACATTTAAAATTGTTATCTCAAGTGGCAATGGCATTAGCAGATGATGAAACTTTAGAAAAGTTGCTTACAACACAGGATAAGAAGGAAATAATAAGATTGTTATCTCAAGAAATGGAATAAATATATTAAATAAAATAAATTTATAAATAAAGGGGAATTTTATTATGTTAATCACAATGAAAGAAATGTTAGATGTTGCTCAAAAAAATCAATTTGCAGTACCTGCTTTTAATGCAGGTACAGGTCAATTGTTAACAGCAATGATGGAAAGTGCAGAAGAAAAACAAGCACCAGTAATTATGGCAATTCATCCAGATGAATTAAGTTTTTTGCGTGATAGTTTTATTAGTAGTGTAATTTATGAAGCTAATCATAGTAAAGTGCCAATGGTATTACATCTTGATCATGGTGCTACATATGAACAATGCATTCATGCAATTCAATTGGGTTTTACATCTGTAATGATTGATGGTTCTCATTTACCTTTTGAAGAAAATATTGCATTAACAAAAAAGGTTGTAGATATTGCTCATTCTGTAGGTGTATCTGTTGAAGGAGAGTTAGGAACAATTGGAACAACTGGAGATTCTATCGAAGGTGGTACAACAGAAATTATTTATACAAAACCAGAAGATGCAAAAGTTTTTGTAGAAAAAACAGATGTTGATTCATTAGCAATTGCTATTGGTACAGCACATGGTATTTATCCAAAAGGATTTGTTCCTAAATTAAAATTAGATTTATTAACAGAAATTAGAAATACTATAGATATTCCATTGGTTTTGCATGGTGGTTCTAGTAATGCTGATGATGAAATTGCAGAATCTGTAAAACGTGGCATTTGTAAAATTAATATTTCTAGTGATATTAAATATAGTTTTATGAAGGGTGTAGAAAAATATTTAAATGAAAAAGGTTTTGAACGCGAACCAAATGTAATTTATCCATCTTGTATTAGAATGTGTAGAGATACTATTGAAGAAAAAATGGCTTTATTTAATGATATAGATAAAGTAAAATGTTTTAAACTTTAATTTTATAATTATAGGAATTCACAATAGCATGATTATCATGCTATTGTGAATTATAAAAAAATAAGTAAATTTATAATTTATTAAGAGGAGAGATTTTTATGAACATCGTTGGAGTTGCAGCATGCGTAGCAGGAATAGCACATACTTATATTGCCAAGAAAAAATTAGTGCAGGCAGCACAAAAAGCGGGACATAATATTCAAATAGAAACACAAGGAACAATTGGTGTTGAAGATGAATTAACTACTGAAAATATAAAAAATGCAGATGTTGTTATTTTAGCAATAGATATTCAAATAAAAGGAAAAGAACGTTTTAATGGTAAAAAAATTATAGAAATACCAACAGAAATAGCAGTACATTCGCCGACTGCATTGATTAAAAAAGTAGAAGAAATTGTCAGAAAATAAAAAGGAGTGAGAATAATGGCTTCTTTGCAAATAAGAAAACATATAATGACAGGAATATCTTATATGATACCATATGTTTGTGCTGCTGGTATGCTAATGGTAATTGGTAATATTTTTGGTGGACAGACAATTACAGATTATAGAGCAGGATTTTCTATTCCAGATGCTTTAACAACTTTGGGTGGGGATGGTTTAGGATTATTACCAATATTTATTTCAACTTTTATAGCATATTCTATCGCAGATAGACCAGGTATAGCTCCAGGATTCTTATTAGGCCTTTTATGTAAAGCAAATGGTTTTGGTTTTTTAGGGGGATTATTAACTGGTTATTTAGCTGGATATTTAGTAAATTATTTAAAGAAAAAAATAAAAGTACCTAGTTTTATGGAAGGTATTGTTCCTCAATTGATATTGCCATTACTAACAACTATTATTATTGGTTTATTTATGGAATATATAGTAGGAATAGTAATATTAGCAATAACAGATGGTGTATTTAATTTATTAAATAGTTTACAAAATGGAAGTTCAATTTTATTTTTAGGACTAGTAATAGGTATTTTATCTGCAATTGATTATGGTGGGCCAATTAATAAAGTAGTATTTGTGTTTGTTATGCAATTAATGACACAGGGTATAGGTACACCCATATCTATTTTAATTTCAGCATCAATGATAGCACCATTTGGATTAACTATTGGATATTTTTTAAGTAAGGTAATAAAAAGAAATATATTCTCTAGACAAGAAGTAGATGCTTTGAAATCAGCATTTTTAATGGGATGTTGTCAAATTACAGAAGGTTCCTATCCAATAATATTAAATGATTTAGTTCGTATTACTATTTGTACAGCTGCAGGAGCTGCAGTAGATGGAGCCTTAGTTATGTATTTTCAATGTGCGTCAACTGTTCCAGCTGGAGGGTTCTTTGCGTTGCCAGGAATAGCTAATCCTGAGTATTGGCTATTGAGCTTATTTGCAGGATCTTGTGTTTTTGCTGTATTATTACAATTTTTGAAACGAAAACCTGCAGAAGATATAATTGAAGATGAAGAAAATGAAAAAGAATTAGATTTATCTAGTATTAAAATTTCAGGTTAATTTATAAGGTGTAAGTATTGGAGTTCAATACTTACACCATTAATTTAATGGGATTAGTAAGATGATTAATAAAGAAAAAGTTGCAAAATTTAATAATAAGGATGTTTATCAATATAATTTAAAAAATATAAATGGAATGCAAGTTTCAATATTAAATTATGGGGGTATTATTAATAAAATTTTATTTTGTGATAAAAATGGAATAGAAGATAATAGAATATTGGCATATAAAGATATATCTTTGTATAAAAATAATCCAATGTTTTTTGGTGCAATTATTGGACGAATTGCTGGGCGTATTAGTAATGGAACTTATAAATTGGATGGTAATTTATATAAGTTGGAGAAAAATGAAGAAGATAGACATTTACATGGCGGGACAGCAGGATTTCATCATTGTTTTTGGAATGTAAGTATTAAAGAAAATAGTAGAAAATCTATATTACAATTAAGACTAATAGATAAGGAACATGAGGGGTTCGTGGGAAATTTATCTGTATTAGTTGAATATAGTTTGGATAATGATAATATTTTAGAGATACATTATTTTGTGGAAACAAATAAAAAAACTATTTGTAATATGACAAATCACATGTATTTTAATTTATTAGGTAGTAAGAGTAATGATACAATTCAGGATCATTATTTAAAGATTGATGCTGATGAAATAGCAGTTGTTGATGAAAAAACTTTACCAACATGGGAGTTTTTAAATGTAGATGATGAAAAGGTTTTTAATTTTAAAGAGTTTAGAAAAGTAGGATTATATGGGATGAATACTCATGAACAACAAAAAATCGTAAGTGCTGGTTATGATCATGCGTTTAAATTAAATAAAAAATCTATAAATGATATTTCTTTAAAAGAAAATAAGACAGGAATACGAGTGGATGTGAATACCACTGAAGATGCTGTAATTATTTATTCTTGTAATAAAGTTGATACACCTTATGATTTAGAATCACATAAGTTAAAAAAATATAAAGGTATAACAATAGAAACTCAACAATTACCAGATATAGTTAATACAAAAGAAATAGATAAAATTATAATTACTCCAGATAAACCATATAGTAGTAGAACTACATTTAGATTTAGTTTAGAGAAAGGATAATAATAATGAAAAGATCAGAAATTAATAAAATCATAGATTATACAATTGATAAAGCAGAATTTTTTAAAATACCTTTGCCACCATTTGCTTTTTATACACTTGAAGATTGGAAAAAAGTGACAGCAGATGAAGCAGAAATAGTAGATAATATGTTAGGTTGGGATATTACTGATTTTGGTACAAATGATTTTGAGCATGTAGGTCTTACTGTTTTCACTTTTAGAAATGGTAATTTTAATTTAAAAGATAAGTATCCTAAAAATTATTGTGAAAAATTATTATTTGTTAGAGATGGTCAGATTTTACCATTTCATTTTCATTGGTATAAAATGGAAGATATTATAAATCGTGGTGGTGGTACTTTAAAATTAACTTTATATAATGCTGATGAAAATGAGGGCTTTTCAGATACACCTGTAGAAGTAACTGTAGATGGTAAAAATATTATAATTCCTGCAGGTGGAGAAATTTTTTTAGAACCAGGTCAAAGTGTAACTTTAAAACCATATCAATATCATCAATGGCAAGGTGTAGAAGGTACGGGAGATATCGCTTTATTTGAAGTATCTACAACGAATGATGATACTAAAGATAATCGTTTTTATAAAGCTCAAGCACGTATTCCTGATGTTGAAGAAGATGAAGAATTGAAATATTTAATGTTTAAGGATTATAAAGATTATATAACATATTAATTATTTAAAAATAAACTATCTATAGTTAATATATTACTATAGATAGTTTATTGTATATTAAAGGGGTAATTTTTATGAAATATTTATTAGGTTTAGATATAGGTACTTCAGCAACAAAGACTGTATTATTTGATGAAACTATGAAAGTGATAGCTTCATCTTCAGAAGAATATCCAATGTATCAACCACAAAATGGTTGGGCAGAACAAAATCCAAAAGATTGGTATAATGCTTCCTTACATACAATTCAAGATGTTTTGGCAAAATCTAAGATAAATCCTGAAGATGTAAAAGGTGTAGGGTTATCTGGTCAAATGCATGGTCTAGTAATGCTTGATGAGAATAATGAAGTAATTCGTCCTTCAATTATTTGGTGCGACCAAAGAACGGTGAAAGAATGTGAAGAAATCACAAATAAAGTTGGAGCTGAAAGATTGATAGAAATCACAGCAAATCCAGCATTAACAGGATTTACAGCATCAAAAATTTTATGGGTTAGAAATAATGAACCAGAAAATTATGCAAGATGCAAACATATTTTATTACCAAAAGATTATGTACGTTTTTGCATGACAGGTGAGTATGCAACAGAAGTATCTGATGCAAGTGGAATGCAATTATTAGATATTCCAAAACGTCAATGGTCAGATGAGATTTTAGCAAAACTTGATATAGACAAAAAATTATTGGCAAAAGTATATGAATCTCCAGAAGTAACAGGGCATATCAATGATGAATTTGCTAAATTATCAGGACTTAGCACTGATACAGTAGTTGTAGGTGGTGCAGGAGATAATGCGGCAGCAGCTATTGGTACTGGTATTGTAAAAGACGGTAAAGCTTTCACTACAATTGGTACAAGCGGCGTAGTATTTGCACATACAGATAAATTAAGTATTGATCCAAAAGGTAGAGTACATACTTTTTGTTGTGCAGTACCAGGTTGTTGGCATGTAATGGGTGTAACACTTGCAGCAGGTTTATCACTGAAATGGTTCCGCGATAATATAGCTGATAATTATAAAGCAAAAGCAGAAGAATTAGGAAAAGATCCATATGTACTCATGAATGAAGCTGTAGCAAAAATTCCATGTGGCAGTGATAGATTGATGTATTTGCCATATTTGATGGGCGAAAGAACACCACATCTTGATCCAAATTGTAGAGGTGTATTCTTTGGTTTATCTGCAATTCATACAAAAGAAAATATGATGAGAGCAGTCATGGAAGGTGTAGCATATTCACTTAGTGATTGTTATGACATTTTGAAAGAAATGGGTGTAACAGTAGATGAAATGATGGCATGTGGTGGCGGTGGCAAAAGCCCAGTATGGCGTCAGATGCTTGCAGATATGTTTGAATGTGAAGTAAAAACATTGACTTCTGAAGAAGGTCCAGCATTAGGGGTAGCTATTTTAGCTGGTGTAGGAGCTGGAATTTTTAAAGATGTAGTATCTGCTTGTGATGAATTCATCAAAACAGGAACAAATTGCAGTCCAATAAAAGCAGAAAGTGAATATTATAAACGAGGACATGCTTTATACAAGAAAGTATATGCTCAATTAAAAGATTGTTATCAGGATTTAGCTGAATTGAAAAAAAGCTAGTACAATTTTGTACTAGCTTTTTTAGATAAGTTATATTTTTAAAGAAAGTTGTTAGCGATTTATTTAATTATTTAATGTAATTAGCAATTAATTCTACAGCTTTATCTATGCCACAGCGACCTACATTGATTATCATGTCATAATCTGCACAATCACCCCATGTAGAACCTGTATAATAATTGTAGTAAGAAGCACGTTTAGCATCTTCTTTTTTTAATGTAGCTAAATCTTTATGATAAACATTAGTGCCTCTTATTTTGCGGAATTCATCATCTGCACAAATAAAGAAGTGATGAGCATTTTTTACATCTTTCAAAATGAAATTAGCACAGCGACCGACAAAAATACCAGAATTTTTTTCAGCAAGTGCTTTGATAGCTTTTGATTGTGGAGTGAATAAATAATTATCGTCTTCTACATTCAAATCAGCAAACATAGTTTCATATGGAGAAACACTGCCATAGAGATTGTCATATGTTAAATCTAATTCATCAAGAGAAACACCTTTTTCAAGATGAGCAGAAATAAATGCTACAAGTTTGCGGTCATATAAAGGTATTTGTAATTGTTTAGCTAATTTTTCAGCGATTTCACGACCACCAGCACCATATTGACGACCAATAGTAATAATACAATTACTCATGAAATAATCCTCCTATTTATAAGAGAGCACCTACAAAAGTAGATGCTCTTTATTATTATTTATTATATTTATCTTTAATTAAGCAAAAGGATTTTCTGTTGGGTACATCATAGTTTTTGGCTGATTGAAAGCTACATCTTCAACACCTAAGAATTTGAAGATACTGAATAAAGCTTTACCATAATGACCGAATGCTACAGCACCATGATGTGGATATTGTTTTTCAATGAGTACATGACGATAGAAACGACCCATTTCAGGAATAGCGAAGATACCGATACCACCGAAGGAACGAGTAGCAACAGGTAATACTTCACCTTCTGCTATATAAGAGCGTAATTGTCCAGCTGCATTGCTTTGGAGACGATAGAATGTGATTTTACCTGGAGCAATATCGCCTTCCAAAGTACCACGAGTGATATCTGGAGTGCCACCATTTTCAAGTAAACGATTTTGGATAAGCTGATATTTGATAGCACCTTTAGCGAGTTTGCACATTGGAGTATTACCGCAATGGAAGCCCATGAATGTATCTTTGAGAGTATAGTTTTTATATTTTGGAGCAATATCTTCTTCGAATAAATCTTTTGGTACAGAGTTGTTGATATCGAGAAGAGTTACAGCATCGCCACTTACGCAAGTACCAATATATTCGCTGAGTGCGCCATAGATATCTACTTCACAAGCAACAGGAATACCACGAGATACAAGACGGCTATTTACATAGCATGGTTCAAAACCAAATTGAGATGGGAATGCAGGCCAGCATTTATTAGCAAATACTACATATTTTCTAGAACCTTTATGTTTTTCAGCCCAATCAAGTAATGTTAATTCATATTGAGCCATGCGTTTTAAAAGATCTGGATATGGATTAGCTGTGCCCATTTCTTCAGCCATATCTTTAACGATATCATCAATGCGTGGGTCATCAGCATGTTCTTTATAAGAAACAAGTAAATCAAGTTCGGAGTTTTCTTCGATTTCTACGCCTAAATCATAAAGTGGTTTGATTGGAGCATTGCAAGCAAAGAAATCTTGTGGACGAGGGCCAAAAGTGATGATTTTTAGATTTGCTACACCAATTAAAGCGCGTGCAACAGGATTGAATTCGTTGATCATTTCAGCGATTTCATCAGCAGTACCTACAGGATATTCTGGAATGAATGCTTTGATTTTTCTAAGACCAAGATTGTAAGAGCAGTTGAGCATACCGCAATAAGCATCGCCACGACCATTGATGAGGTCTTTGCCTGTTTCTTCAGCAGCAGCTACATACATTACAGGGCCATCGAATTTTTGAGCAATTAAAGTTTCAGGAGTTTCTGGACCGAAGTTACCTAAGAAAACAACTAAAGCATTACAGCCAGCAGTTTTAACTTCTTCAACTGCTTTGAGCATATCGATTTCATTTTCTACTACAGTTTGAGCTTCGAAAATATCGCCATATTGTTTAGTGTAAGCTTCAACGATTGCTTTTCTACGATTTTCAGAAAGAGAAACGATAAAGCAATCACGACTTACAGCAATGATACCAAGTTTTACATTAGGAATATTATTAAACATGAATATACTCTCCTTTTATATATACACTAATATATTTACTATTTTATTATTTTGTTTTTGTGCTTAGGCACAATCAAGAACAATTAAAGAATACCATGTAGTGATGTTTTTGTCAATAAAAATTTTTTAGAAAATTTATAATAATAGTTTAATAGAAAAGTCGTCTTTTTATAAAAGAAATGTTTCTGTGTAAAATATTGATAAAATAATATTTTTACTTATTTATAATAAAATAGAAAAATATATTAAAAAAATCTGAAAAATTATAAAAATAAATATTGACGGATAAATTCAAAGATGATATATTAAAAACAACAAATGTGCTTAAGCACAAAAGAGAGGCGGTAAATAATGAAATATTTATTAGGCTTAGATATAGGTACTTCAGCGACAAAGACTGTATTATTTGATGAAACTATGAAAGTTATAGCTTCAGCTTCAGAAGAATATCCAATGTATCAACCACAAAATGGTTGGGCAGAACAAAATCCAAAAGATTGGTATAATGCTTCTTTACATACAATTCAAGAAGTTTTGGCAAAATCTAAAATTAATCCTGAAGATGTAAAAGGCGTAGGTTTATCTGGTCAAATGCATGGGCTAGTAATGCTTGATGAAAATAATGAAGTAATTCGTCCTTCAATTATTTGGTGTGACCAAAGAACAGTAAAAGAATGTGAAGAAATCACTGCTAAGGTTGGAGCTGAAAGATTGATAGAAATTACAGCTAATCCAGCATTGACAGGATTTACAGCATCAAAAATTTTATGGGTTAGAAATAATGAACCAGAAAATTATGCAAGATGCAAACATATTTTATTACCAAAAGATTATGTACGTTTTTGCATGACAGGTGAGTATGCAACAGAAGTATCTGATGCAAGTGGAATGCAATTATTAGATATTCCAAAACGTCAATGGTCAGATGAGATTTTAGCAAAACTTGATATAGACAAAAAATTATTGGCAAAAGTATATGAATCTCCAGAAGTAACAGGGCATATCAATGATGAATTTGCTAAATTATCAGGACTTAGCACTGATACAGTAGTTGTAGGTGGTGCAGGAGATAATGCGGCAGCAGCTATTGGTACTGGTATTGTAAAAGACGGTAAAGCTTTCACTACAATTGGTACAAGCGGCGTAGTATTTGCACATACAGATAAATTAAGTATTGATCCAAAAGGTAGAGTACATACTTTTTGTTGTGCAGTACCAGGTTGTTGGCATGTAATGGGTGTAACACTTGCAGCAGGTTTATCACTGAAATGGTTCCGCGATAATATAGCTGATAATTATAAAGCAAAAGCAGAAGAATTAGGAAAAGATCCATATGTACTCATGAATGAAGCTGTAGCAAAAATTCCATGTGGCAGTGATAGATTGATGTATTTGCCATATTTGATGGGCGAAAGAACACCACATCTTGATCCAAATTGTAGAGGTGTATTCTTTGGTTTATCTGCAATTCATACAAAAGAAAATATGATGAGAGCAGTCATGGAAGGTGTAGCATATTCACTTAGTGATTGTTATGACATTTTGAAAGAAATGGGTGTAACAGTAGATGAAATGATGGCATGTGGTGGCGGTGGCAAAAGCCCAGTATGGCGTCAGATGCTTGCAGATATGTTTGAATGTGAAGTAAAAACATTGACTTCTGAAGAAGGTCCAGCGTTAGGGGTAGCTATTTTAGCTGGTGTAGGAGCTGGAATTTTCAAAGATGTAGTATCTGCTTGTGATGAATTTATCAAAACAGGAACAAATTGCAGTCCAATAAAAGAAGAAAGTGAATATTATAAACAAGGACATGCTTTATACAAGAAAGTATATGCGCAATTAAAAGGTTGTTATCAGGATTTAGCTAAGTTATAAATTTTATATATTTAAGAGGAGAGTAAATAATGGGAACAATAAAATCTGAAGTAGCATTTCAAACGACATCAGCAAGTCGTGTGAAATTTGTAAGAATTTTCGTATTTGTAGTTGCTGGTATGGCAGGTTTATTATTTGGTCTTGACCAAGGGGTTATTTCTGGAGCTTTACCATTTATTGCCAAAGAATGGGAACTTACAAGTCGTCTACAAGAATGGGTAGTAAGTTCTATGATGGTAGGTGCAGCTATTGGGGCAATTATTGCTTCAAGATTATCTTCTGGAATTGGTCGTAAAAAATCTTTGATGATTGGTGCTGCATTATTTATTGTGGGTTGTATTGGTTCTGGTATGGCAACAAGTGTAGAAATGCTCATTGGTGCTCGTTTGATTTTAGGTCTTTCTGTAGGTATAGCATCTTATACAGCTCCATTGTATTTAGCTGAAATGTCAGACAAAGATGCTCGTGGAAGTATTATTTCTGGTTATCAATTAATGGTTACAGTAGGTATTTTAGTAGCTTTCTTATCTGATACTTATTTTAGTTATACTGGTGATTGGAGAGCTATGCTCATGGTCATTGCTATTCCAGCAGTAGCACTTATTTTATGTGTATTAGCATTGCCTGAAAGTCCTCGTTGGCTTGCTTCTAAAGGTCGTTTCCAAGAATCTGCTAATGTATTGAGTTCTATGCATACTAATGTTGAAATTGCCAAAACTGAATTACATGATATTAAAGAAAATTTAAAAGTAAAACAAGCTGGTTGGGAATTATTCAAAGCTAATAAAAATGTTCGTCGTGCAGTATTTTTAGGTGTATTACTTCAATTTATGCAACAACTCACAGGCTTCAATATCATTATGTATTATTCTCCAAAAATTTTAAGTATTGCAGGTTTCTCTTCTACAGAAGAACAGATGATAGGTACTGTAGTCAATGGTCTTGTATTCGTTTTAGCAACATTTATTGCTGTTGGCACTGTTGATAAATCTGGTCGTAAACCAGCATTATCTAGATGTTTTGCTATAATGGCTGTTTCCTTATTTGTTTTAGGTCTTTGCTTCTTTGGTTTAGAAAGTGGAAATACATCTACATGGATTCCTTACTTATCTGCTGGCATGGTAATTTTAGCAATTATTGGCTTTGGTTTTGGTGCAGGTCCTGTTGTATGGATTTTATGTTCTGAAATTCAACCACTTAAGAGCCGTGATTTTGGTATTGCTTGCTCTACAATGACTAACTGGTTATCTTGTACTTTAATCGGTGCTACATTCTTAACTTTACTTGATACTTTAGGTTCTACAATGACTTTCTGGCTCTATGCAGCATTGAATGCTTTATTTGTATATTTAACAATGCGTTATGTACCTGAAACAAAAGGTGTAACATTAGAAAAAATTGAACAGAACCTCATGGAAGGTAAAAAATTAAAAGATATCGGTTGTTAATTAAATTTTGATGAGTTATCCTATAATGCTGTGTTATTATATGTATATAATAGTGTAACTTTACTAAGAGATTTTAACAGCATTATAGGAGGTACTTTTGGTGGTTACGATAAAACAAATTGCGGACCTTTGTGGTGTCTCACGAGGTACGGTGGATAGAGTTATAAATGAACGTGGTAATGTAAAGCCAGAGACGAAAGAACTTGTGTTATCTATGGCAAAAGAATTAGGTTATAAGCCAAATCCAGCAGGAAAAGCACTATCTGCTCGAAAGAAAAATCCAGTGGTGGGAGTTGTGATTTCATCAGAAGGCAATCCTTTCTTTGATGATGTTATCAGAGGTATAAAATTAGCTGCGGAAAAATATGAAATTTATGGATTGAAAGTCATTTGGAAGAATATGAGAGGCTATGATGTAAAGTCTCAACATGAAATCATGGAAGAGTTTAAAGATAAAGTAAATGCCTTGATTATTAATCCTGTGAATGATCCTGTAATTATAGATGAAATCAATGAGTTCGTAGATGCTGGAATTTTTGTAGTAACGATAAATAATGATGTAGATAATTCTAAACGTCAATGTTATGTAGGTAGTGATTATACTAATGGTGGTGAAACGGCAGGTGCGTTATTGCAGATGATTGTACCTGATGGGGCTAATATAGGTATAGTCATGGGTTCATCAAAGGTATTAGGTCATAAGCAACGTTTAGCTGGATTTGAAGAAAATATAAATAAAAATCCTAAATTTAAAATAGTAGATATTCAAGAAAATGATGATGATGATATATCTTCATATGATAAGACTAAGATGATGTTGACAATGCACAAAGAAATAAATGCAATATTTATTGTAGCAGCTGGTGTATATGGAGCTTGTAGAGCAGTGTTATCACTTAATAAACAAGATGATTTAACGATAATTGCTTTTGATACAGTGCCAACTACGGTAGAAATGATGAAGAAAAATGTAATTAAGGCAGTGATTTATCAACATCCTTATAGACAAGGTCAAAGAGCTATGCAGATCGTGTTTGAATATCTAGTAAATGGTATTAGTCCAGATAAAAGTAAACATATAATGAAAAATGAGATAAAAATATTGGAAAATTTATGAGGTAAAAATAATGAAAAGTGTACATGATATTGAATTTAAACAATATGGTAGAGTTTTAGATGTTGATACTGCCGAATTTGTAGCAACAATGAAAGCAAAAGAAGCTATTAAAGAAGGTGTAGTATATGAACCTTCTGATACAGATTTAGAAGCATTACCTTTATTTAAACAGATGCAAGATGAAGTTTATGGCGGATTGGAAGTAGAATTTGGTTTTTGCAGTGGCTATAACAATAAATTAAATGCAGTTGAATATCATCGTTCTTCTGAAATTGATATTGCAGCTACAGATTTGATTTTAATGCTTGGTCGTCAGCAAGATATCGATTATACAAATAATACTTATGAAACTAAAAATATAGAGTGTTTCTTTGTACCAGCAGGTACAGCAGTAGAACTTTATGCAACAACTCTTCACTATGCACCATGTAAAGAAAATAATGAAGAATTTCGCTGTGGTGTAGTTTTACCAAAAGGAACTAATCTTCCATTACAAGTGAAACCAGCTGAAAATAAAGGTGAAAATCAATTACTTTTTGCTGCTAATAAATGGCTCATTGGACATAGTGAAAGTGGTGTAGATAAAGATGGCGGTTTTATTGGCTTAATCGGTGAAAATACAACAATTTAAATAAATTTAGAAGTGGCTATGGATTTTATAGCCACTTTTTGTATTCATAAGGCTTTTTAGTGATAAAGAAAATACTTATTTTTAATGAATTTATAACAAATAATATATAACGAATTAGATATATTTATGCTATAATAACACTAATGATTTAATGTTCATATAGGAGGCATTTAGATGAAAAAACAAATTTTAGCAATGATTTGTTCTGCATTATTTATGTTAGGTATAGGAGGAACAGCTTCTGCTGCTGAAGTATATCAACCAGCTACAACAGCAAGCGTTGCTACTATCAATTATCAGTATGTATTAGCTAATATTCCAGAAAGTAAATCCATTCAGGAAAATATGAATAAACTTACTGAAGAAGCACAAAAAGACTTTGAGAAATCTGTTAATGAAAAAATGAGTCCAGCAGATATTCAAAAAGTTCGTGCTAGAGTGGCTACTGATTTAAGACAGAAACAGATTAATTTAGTAAAACCAGTACAAGAAAAAATCAACAATGCAATTAAACAAGTAGCTCAAGAACATGGATATAGCGTAGTAATTACTTCTGATGTAGCTTTATTTACTGCTGCTGATATTACAGAAGAAGTTTTAAATGCTGCAAAATAATTAATAGTTGAGATAAATTAAGCAGGTACAAAGAAGTACCTGCTTTTCTTAAATTAATAAAAAATAGAGGTGGAAATGATGGGTGAATTAAAATGGTGGCAAAAAACAATTGTTTATCAGATTTATCCTAAATCTTTCTGTGATAGTAATGGCGATGGTATTGGGGATATTCCAGGTATTATTAGTAAATTAGATTATTTGCAGGATTTAGGTGTGGGTGCTATTTGGCTTTGTCCAATTTATCCTTCACCACTTGTAGATAATGGATATGATATTTCAGATTATTGTAGTGTAGCTAAGGAATATGGCACTATGGAAGATATGGAAAGACTCATATCTGAAGCGGATAAACGCAATATTAAAATCGTAATGGATTTAGTTTTTAATCATACATCAGATAAACATAAGTGGTTTGAAGAGTCTAGAAGTTCAAAAGATAATCCAAAACGTGACTGGTATATTTGGCGTGATGGCAAAGAAGATGGCTCTGCACCTACAAATTGGCGTAGTATTTTTGGCGGTTCTGCATGGACTCTTGATGAAAAAACAAATCAATATTATTTGCATACTTTTGCTAGTGCTCAACCAGATTTAAACTGGGAAAATAGAGAAGTAAGACAAGCTTTATTTGACGCAGCTAATTTCTGGCTAGATAAAGGTGTTCGTGGTTTTAGAATTGATGCGATTGTATATATTAAAAAACCAAGTGAATTTAAAGATGTAGCAGTTGATGGTGCGGATAATTTGGGTAGCATTGCTAAAGCTACAACTTATCAAGACGGTATATTAGATTTTCTACATGAATTTAAAGAAAAAGTTTTTGATAGAGCGGATATATTTACAGTAGCTGAAGCTGACGGTGTTTATCCAAGTGATTTTAATAAATGGATCGGTCAAAATGGTGTTTTTGATATGTCCTTTGATTTTAGTCATATTCGTTTAGGTTTTGATGAAGACTGCACATGGCATAAACGTAAACCGTGGAAATTAATCGATATTAGAAAATGTTTCACAGATGATGAAAATGCCACAAAAAATAATGGATGGGTACCTGTTTATTTTGAAAATCATGATTTACCACGTTGCACAAATTACTTTTTCCCACAGGGAACAGATACAAAATTGGCAGCAAAATTTATTGCTACGATTTTATTGACTATGAGAGGAACACCATTTATTTATGAAGGTCAGGAATTAGGCATGACAAACATAAAATGGCCATCAATTAAAATGTATAATGATATTTCTTCTATTGGTCAATATGAATTGGCACTAAAAGATGAATTAACTCCAAAAGAAGCGATGAAGTATATTTGGCAATACAGTAGAGATAATGCACGCAGTCCAATGACTTGGAATAATGGAGCAAAAGCAGGATTTACTACAGGTAAACCATGGTTACCACTCAATGATGAATATCCTGAATTAAACGTAAAAACACAGACAGAAGATAAAGATTCTGTACTTAATTATTATAAAGATTTAATAAATTTACGTAATCAACATCTGGCATTGATTGAGGGCGATTACGAAGAATTATTATCATATAGTCCAGGTATATATGCTTATGCTCGTACGACAAAAGATAAATCAGAACGTATTATTGTTATTGCCAATACAACAGCCAAAATACGTGGATATAAGATACCAGAACTAAAAGGAGCAACATTATTAGCATCAACTTATGGAAATCGTGAAGCCACTGTGTTGCGTTCATATGAGGTAAGAGTTTATAAAGTAAATAATAAATAGAATTAGTTATATTATTCATTTTAAAGCGTAACGATTTAAATGATTGTTACGCTATTTTTATATTTTTATGATTGTTGTATAACTCATATTTTTTAAAATTATCAAAAAAATAATGAGTTTTACTAAAATGGTCTATATTTTATAATAAATTACGTAAGGTGATGATAATGAAATTAACAGTTAGACAGTTTAAATTATTGCAATATATAAATGATTTTCCAGATATGACCTTGGAGGATTATAGTAGAGCTTTAGAAATATCTATACCTACACTAAAATCAGATATAAAGAATATGGAAGATTTTTTAAAAACATATAAAATTATTTTGCAAGTTTTAGGTAAAAATAATTTACAAATATGGGGAAAAGAAAATCTTACACATTTGTTAATTGATAATAAAAATAGTATAGAGTTTTCTTTAGATGAACAGATTTTATTGCTGTTAATATTATCTGATGATTTTGTGGTATTACAAGATATTGCAGATAAATTATTTGTATCTAAATCTAAAATAGAAAAATTAATGCCAGATATTTTGAAAACATATAGTAATGATTTACAGTCATTAAGACATTATGGTATACGTTGCATTAGTCCAGAAGCAGAGAAGAGGGCATTATTTGCTAAATTATTATCTGCATATTTTAAAGGTATAAATTTATGTAAAGAAATGGAAGAGTTTAATGAAAAACATTTTCCAATATTAGATTATATAAGTAGAGATAATGTTTTAATTGCAAATAATATAGTAAAAATTATTCAGGATAATAAAGATTTTTCATTTACAGATGAATCTGCTTGCCAATTATTTTTATGTTTTTTATTGATGATAGATAATTATAAAAAACATAAAAATAAGACTGTAAGTAATATTTTTACTAATATAATAAAAGATTTACCAAATGCTACAATTTATTTAAAAGTAGCAAGAGATATTGCTACTTTATTACATTTGGATAAAAACTATAATGAAGTTTGTTATATTTGTTATATGTTAATGTCTTTGAGAAAACAAAATGTTTTTGATGTGGATGCTATTGTAAATCAAATGCAGGATATAATTTATAAGATATTAGAGAAAATAAATCATAGATTATCAATAGATTTATCTCAAGATGTAGAGTTAGTAAGGAATTTATCTTTACATATATATGCTACTGTTTTACGTAAAGATATGTTAAAACCTGCTAATTTAGATTGCCAGTGGAATGAATTGGGTTATCAATATCCTGTTAGTTTTGAAATGGCAGTGATAGCTTCATCAATAATAAAAAAATATTATCAATATGATGTTTCTCGCAATGAGATGATATATTTAACATTACATTTTCAAGTAGCCATTGAAAGATTAAAAACAGAAGAACAAAAAATTAGAGCTATAGTTATATGTCATTATGGTATGGCGGCAGCAACATTAATTTCAACAAAAATAAATTCATTATTTGGCATAATAAAAATTATAGGTTGTTATTCTATGCATGATTTTCTAAGCTTAGATAAACATGATTATGATTTAATTTTGAGTACAGAAAAGATAGAACATAGCAAGACGCCAGTAATATATGTTTCTCCAGCTGTTAGAGAAAATGAATTAGAACAGATTTTAAAATATATTAATAATAAAAATGTAAGTAATACATTAAAATTAATTATTATGGAATCAATGGTATTAAACTATAAAAAGGCAAATAGTGTAGAGGAAATATTATCTTCAGGAATAAAAACTCTTATTGATGCTAAATTAGTTGAACCAGAATATTTAAATAGTGTTATTGAAAGAGAAAAAATATCTCCTACAGATATTGGTTGTTTCGCTGTTCCTCACGGAAATCCGAATTTTGTGAATAGAACGAAATTATTGATAATATCTGTAGATGAAGGCGTAAAATGGAATAAATCTGTAGTAAAATATATTTTTCTATTTGCTGTATCAAAAGATGATTTTAATAAAAATTTTACACCGTTAACTATATTTTATAAGAAATTAATGAGATTAAATTTGAGTTTAAACAAAATAGATAATATTAATAGTAAAGTTTTTAAAAGTAAATTATTAGAGCTTTTAAATATATGATTCTGAGGTGTATTAAGATGATTAGAAATGAAATGATTTTTGTAGACAGTGATTTACAAAATAAGCCAGATGTTATTAGCTTAATTAGTAACACTGCTAAAAAATTAGGATTGATTTTGGATGAGGGGGTGTTTATTGAGAAGGTGTTTGCAAGGGAGGCAGAAATATCTACTTCTGTAGGTTGTCAAGTAGCGATTCCACACGGAAAATCAGATACAGTAGTAGAACCATTTGTAGCATTTATGAGAACTAATAATGCTTTTAAATGGGACGAAAATAGTGATGAATTAGTGAAATTAATTTTTTTGATTGGTGTACCTGATAAAGATGCAAATAAATTACATTTGAAGTATATTGCAGAAATTAGTAAAAAATTAATTAATGATGATTTTAGAGAAAAATTATTAACTTTAAAAACAAAAGAAGAAATATTTAATTTGTTGGAAAGTATTAATTACAACGTTAATAAATAATTTTTATAAATATAAATTAATAGATTAAATAAAAAGGAGATTTTAAAAATGAAAATTGTTGGTGTATCTGCATGTATTACAGGGGTTGCTCATACTTATATGGCACAGGAAGCTATCGAACAAGAATGTAAAAAAAGAGGTTTTGATGTAAAAGTTGAAACACAGGGGGGGCTTGGTATTGAAAATGAATTGACTGAAGAAGAAGTAAATGAAGCTGATGCTGTTTTATTGGCAGTAGCTATTGGTATTGAAGGTCAGGAACGTTTTGAAGAAAAAGAAGATGAAGGTAGGGTATTGACAGTTAATCCTGCTGATGTAATTCACAATCCAGCAGAAATTATTGATAAATTAGTTGCATTAGTAAAATAAGAAAATAAGGAGGTATATCAATGTCTGATAATATGAAAAGTATTATTCAAGAATTGACGAAGGCTTTTAATACTGGTGTATCCTATATGCTTCCAGTAGTTGTAGTCGGAGGTATTTTCTTAGCCATTTCTTTGGCAGGTGGTAAACCTGGAGAAAATGGTATGGAGGTTACTAATCCATTTTTGCAAAATTTGGGTGTAATCGGTATGGCAGGTATGACAATGATGATACCTGTACTTGCTGGATATATTGCATATTCTATAGCGGGTAAACCAGGACTTATTCCAGGGCTAATTGTAGGATATATAGCTAATACACCTTTTGGTGATAGTCATGTACAAACAGGATTTTTAGGTGCAATGCTCATGGGTGTTTTATCTGGTTATATGGCTAAATGGATAAAAAAATGGAAAGTTCCTACTAATTTAAAAGCAATTATGCCTATTTTAGTTATTCCTATTATTAGTACTTTTGTAATCAGTATGATTTATTTCTATATTATTGCAGAACCTATTGCTATTTTTATTAAATGGTTGATTGAAATTTTAGGACATATGCAAGGTGGTAGTGCTGTATTATTGGGAATTATTGTTGGTGCAATGGCTGCCTTTGATATGGGTGGTCCAGTTAATAAAACAGCAACAGCATTTACATTAGCTCTTATGGCAGAAGGTATTTATGGCCCAAATGGTGCTTATCGTATTGCTGTAGCTATTCCACCTTTAGGACTTGCTATTTCTACATTTGTTTCTCGTAGAAAATATACTGCTGATGAAAGAAATCTTGGTATATCAGCAGGTTTCATGGGACTTATAGGCATAACAGAAGGTGCTATTCCGTTCGCAGTAAAATCATTAAAAACTGTATTGCCATCAATAATTATTGGTAGTGCGGTAGGTGCTGGTCTTGGTATGTACCATGGTGTAGAATGTATGGTTCCACATGGCGGTTTGATAGTAATTGCTGGTGTAAATCAAGCTCCTTTATGGTATGCAATAGATATGTTTATTGGTGCAATTGTAACAGCGATCTGCTTGCATATATTACGTCCAAATATTGATGAAAAAGCAAAATAAAAATTTTAAATTTTATTTAATAGATATAATAAGATAAAGAAGAAGGCTGAATATAAAATGAAAAAACCTACATTAAATGAAGTTGTAGCTAAATTATTATCATTTGAAGGTAAAGACAGAGCTACTATGATTGGTATAGGACCAATGAGTCATACATTGATTAAAGCATCTATGCTTTTAGCAAAAGAAAAAGATTTTCCACTTATGTTTATTGCTAGTCGTAACCAAGTTGATGCCGATGAACTTGGTGGAGGTTATGTATGTAATTGGGATCAAAAACGCTTTGCTGAGGCTATTGCACAGATAGCAAAAGAAAATAATTTTGATGGTTTATATTATCTTTGTCGTGACCATGGTGGCCCTTGGCAACGTGATAATGAAAGAAATGCTCATCTCCCAGAAAAAGAAGCAATGGAGCTTGGTAAAAAATCTTATAAATATGATTTAGAAAATGGTTTTGATTTATTGCATATCGACCCAACAAAAGATCCATATATTGTGGGAAAAGTAATCGATATGAATGTGAATATAAACCGTACTATCGAATTAATTGAAACTGCTGAAAATGAAAGAAAAGAAATGGGACTTCCTCCTGTAAGTTATGAAGTTGGTACTGAAGAAACAAATGGTGGATTGACTTCTAGTGAAAATTATGAAGCATTTATTAAAAAATTAAATGAAAAATTAGATGAAAAAAATCTTCCACATCCAGCTTTTATCGTAGGAAATACAGGTACATTGACTCGTTTGACAGAAAATGTTGGTCATGTAGATCCTGCTTCTTGTAAAAATTTGTCATCTATTGCTAAAAAATATCATGTAGGATTAAAAGAACATAATGGCGATTATTTAGATGATGCTATTTTGTTACAACATCCAGCATGGGGTGTTACAGCAATGAATGTTGCACCAGAATTTGGTACAGTAGAAACTCAAGCTTATTTAAAATTATCTGAAGTTGAAGATAGTTTATATGAAGAAGGTTTAATTTCAGATAAATCAAATATAGCTCTTGTATTGACTACTGAAGCAGTGAAATCTGGTCGTTGGAAAAAATGGATGGTGGATGGTAAAGATAAATTATCCATTGAAGAAATTTTAAATGATAAAGAATTAGCTCGTTTAATTACTGAAATTAGTGGACATTATACATTTAATAATCCATTAGTAAAAGCTGAAATCGCAAAATTATATGATAATTTAAGTCAATCAGGTATTGATGGAGAACGATATGTAGTGAATAAAATTAAAGATTCCATTGATAATTATGTAAAAGCATTTAATTTAGAAGGTCTCACATCAAAACTTTTAGCAAAATAATAAAAACTTATTTAATCAAAAATATAATTTAATCAATCAAACAAAGAAAAGAAAGGATAATACATTTAACGTATTATCCTTTTTATTTGATAGGAAAAATATAAAATTATAGAATTAAAGTGAGGGTTTTTTATGTATAAAGTAGATTATCATCATCATAGTAAGTTTTCTTTTGATGGAAAAGACTTTTTAGAAGATATTTGTAAAAAAGCAATTGAAATAGACTTAAATGAAATTTGTTTTACGGAACATTTTGACGTAGATCCCAAAGATGTAAGTTATGGTGTATTAGATTATAAGGCTTATCATGAATGTATTGAGTTATGTAAACAAAAATACGGGGATAAATTAAATATAAAACGTGGTTTAGAAATAGGTGAACCACATTTAAAACCGTATTTAGAAACTCTAAAGAGCGAAATAAAAAAAATGGATTTAGATTTTATTATTGGTTCAGTTCATAATATTAATAGTGTTAAATTGAGATTGACTATGCCATCAAAAACTAAGAGTAAAATTTATGAAGATTATTTTAATGAGATTTTGGCTATGGTAAAGATTGCAGATATTGATGTAATTGGTCATTTAGATTTAATGAAGAGATATGCTTTTGCAGATTATGGAAATTATGAATTTGAGGATTATAAAGATCTAATTGAAGAAATTTTAACTATAGCGATAAAGAGAAATATTGGTTTAGAGATAAATACATCAGGTTTAAGAAATAAAGTAAATGAAGTTTATCCTAAAATAGAAATATTAAAATTATATAAAAATTTAGGTGGAAAGATTATTACTATAGGTTCAGATTCGCACAGTACAGATGATTGTTTTAGTTATTGTAAACAAGGTTATGATTTATTAAAAGCTTGTGGATTTGAAAAAATATATACATTTACTAAAAGATGTCCAATAGAACATAATATATAAAATAAAAAATATCCTTATAAATAGAAATTCTATCTATAAGGATATTTTTTTATTTTTAAATAGCATCGATAACAGTATCGAGCATTTTTTTGATATCAGAAGGAATAGCATCGATAAAACGAGTAGGAATGTTATCATATCCATAATAACATCCAGCTAATCCGCCTGTTATGGCACCGATAGTATCGCTATCACCGCCAAAATTAATAGCAGTCAGTACTGCGTCTTCAAAATTATCTGTAGGCATAAAGGCATGAAGCATAGCTACAATACTATCATAAGCAGAAGCTGTTGGCTGTGTTTCTTCGTTTTTATAATCATAATACATAGTATTATCAATTATTTTATCCATATCTTGTTTATTTATATTATTGTTTAAAATACGGAAGATAAATTGAGCGTAAATACGGCAAGCATTGTCAGATTGGGTATTTACATGAGTCATATTAGTGATATCAAGAGCAGTAGTAACAGCACAAGTTTCATCAGTGTAATAAAGTGCAGGATATAGAGTATTTAATATAGCACCATTATCTACACTACCGCGATTGCTGAATAAGTCCACTTGTCCAGCAGATTCGTGCCAACGTGCTTTAGGAATGAGATGTTTACCATGACCTTTAGACATTGTTTTATCAATACTGCGAAGAGTTGTATCACTGATATCTTTTGGTCTACTGATAGCCCATTTAATGAAATTCTTGCCAATTTCAGCAAATGGATTTTCAGGATTTTTCATAATACCGTAAGCAGTAGCAAGAAGTAGAGCTGTTTCGTCAGTTCCTTCCCCTGGTTGAACTTGTAACCAACCGCCACCTATCATTTCTGTAACTTTGCCAAATTGAGCTTTGATTTGTTCTTGAGGCATGAATTCAAGTGGAGCTCCGAGAGCATCACCGATAATTGCACCATATAAAGCACCTTTAATTTTATTTATTTTTTCCACAAATTTTCCTCCAATATGATTTATTAGCTAAATATATGATAAACTACTGGCACTATAAGAGCAAGCAGCATATTACCAACACGAATATGAATTATATTATTAAATGTAAGATTTATACCAATAATAGTGATTAAGATATTACCAATATAGCAAATATCATTAATCATAGCAGTTGTAAGATAAGGTGAGATAAAACTAGCACATAACGTAATTAATCCTTGATAGATAAATAGTGGTAAAGCGGAAAATAAAACACCAACGCCCATAGTAGAGGCAAAAACCATACAGATCACGCCATCTAATATAGCTTTAGTTAAAAGTAAGCTATAGTCACCAGATAGACCATCTTGGAGTGCTCCGATAATAGCCATAGCACCAATGCAAATTACAAGCGTAACTGTTACAAAGGCATCTATAAATTTTGATTGTTCGTCAGCATGAAATAGTTTTCGTGCTATTTCACCAAGTTTTTCTAATTTAGCTTCAATATTGATGATTTCACCGATTAGAGTACCTATTAATAAAGAGAAAATCATCAACATAGTACCTGTAGTTTCTAAATGACCATCTTTGAATATAAGCATTTGTGATAGTGTACCACCTATGCCGATAAATAAAACAGCAATTCCCATGGCTTGTAATAGCGAGTCTTGTAGAGATTTTTTTATACCTTTTTTTAAAAATAGTCCGATAGCACCACCAATAATTACCGCGATGGTGTTAGCGATTGTTCCTAAGCCAATCACAGATAAACACTTCCTTGAAAATATAGTTATTAGAAATAAATATATTATAACATTTAATATTAATATAACTCATAAATTATGGCTAAATTTTAAAAAATATAAACCATGTGTATACAAATTAACAATTATAATTTACGGATAAATATATTAGAAAATTGACAAAATACAAATGTAGTTATATAATAAACAAAAATAATATATTTATACAATGGCGTATGATATAAATTTTTCATACGTTTTTTTTATCTAATTTTATATAGATGAATAAATATTATTTTGTTGATTTTAAATTTTTAAGGAGGTTAAATTATGCTAGAAGTAATTAATTCATTTGTAACTACTTTGAACGGCATTGTCTGGGGCTGGGGAATGATAATTCTATTGATGGGCACTCATATTTTTATGACGCTTAGGACAAAAGGCATTCAAAGACGATTAATTCAAGGGATAAAATTATCTGTTACGAAAGATAAAGAAGCAGAAGGTGAAGTAAGCCAATTTGGTGCACTTACAACAGCCTTAGCGGCAACTATTGGTACAGGTAATATTATCGGTGTAGGAACAGCCGTTGCTCTCGGTGGTCCTGGTGCTGTTTTTTGGTGTTGGCTTACAGGTGTATTTGGCATTGCCACAAAATATAGTGAAACATTGATTTCTGTAAAATATCGTGTGAAAACAAAAGATGGCAGAATGCAAGGCGGAGCAATGTATGCACTAGAACGTGGCTTAAATATGAAATGGCTTGCCGTACTATTTGCTTTTTTTGGCGGATTTGCCTCTTTTGGTATAGGCTGTGCAACACAGGTAAATGCTATTGCTACAGTTTGTAGTGAAAATTTAGGTATTCCATCATGGATAATTGGGATTATTATTGCTATTTTGGTAGCACTTGTAATTTTTGGCGGTATAAAATCTATTGCTTATGTATGTGAAAGATTAGTTCCATTTATGGCTGCATTTTACATATTAGGTTGTATATTTATTTTAGTAATTAATGCAGATTACATTATTCCTGCTATTGAAACAATTGTTACATTAGCTTTTAATCCTGGGGCAGCTGCTGGTGGGCTTGTTGGTGGCGGTATTATGCAAGCTATGCATTTTGGGGTAGCTCGTGGATTGTTCTCTAATGAATCTGGTATGGGTTCTGCTCCGATTGCGGCAGCTGCTGCACAGACAAGAAATCCAGTTCGCCAAGCTATGGTATCAATGACTGGTGTTTTTTGGGATACTGTTATTGTATGTGCGATGACAGGTCTTGTATTAGTGTCTAGTATTATGAAAAATCCAGAAATTGATATGGGAGCAATTCATGATGGCGGTATACTCACTACATTAGCATTTGGTCAGATACCATATGTTGGACCTTTCATCTTAGTTGTAGGTATTATAACATTTGCTTTTTCTACTATTTGGGGATGGTCTTATTATGGTGAACGCTGTGTTGAATATTTTGCAGGTAAAAAAGTTTTGACAGGTTATAAAATACTTTATTTATTAGTAGCTATCATAGCACCAATCGTTTCTTTAAATCTTGTTTGGCTTATTGCCGATACATTAAATGCGATGATGGCAATTCCAAATCTCATTGGAGTATTATTATTATCACCAGTAATTGTAGCTGAAACGAAAAAATATATTGATAATATAGATCTAAAAGATACAGAACCTGTACCATATTTAGAAGATATTAGAAATAAAGAATTCGTTCCTAAAGAAGAATTAGTAAAATAAATATAAAAACCACCTATTAAATAATTTTGTTTAATGGGTGGTTTTTATTTTATATATTATTATTTATTATATGTTATTTTTTCTTTTGACCATAATAAGCATTAGCACCATGTTTACGAAGATAATGTTTATCTAAAAGTTCTTGTTGCATAGGTGTTAAACTAGGATCAATAGTCATAGCATGATAAGCCATAAATGCTACTTCTTCTAAAACTACTGCTTTTTTTACTGCTGAAATAGGATCTTTTTCCCAAGTGAATGGGCCATGTGAATATACGATTACACCAGGTACGTCCATCATTTTAATACCGCGTTCTTTGAATGTTTCAACGATGACATTACCAGTTTCAGCTTCATAAGAGCCAGCGATTTCTTCAGCAGTCATAGCACGTGTGCAAGGAATACCACCATAGAAATCATCAGCATGAGTTGTACCGAGTGCAGGAATATCACGACGAGCTTGTGCCCAAGATGTTGCATAACGGGAATGTGTATGAACAACACCACCGATTTCAGGGCAAGCTTGATAAATTTTAATATGTGTGTCTGTATCAGAAGATGGATTGTAATCACCTTCAACTACTTTACCAGTGTTGATATCAACGACTACCATATCTTCAGCTTTCATAGTGTCGTATTCTACGCCAGATGGTTTTATAACCATTAAGCCTTTTTCACGGTCAATACCAGATACATTTCCCCAAGTAAATGTGACCATATGATATTTTGGTAACATTAAATTAGCTTCAAAAACAATTTTTTTCAAATCTTCTAACATTTATATGCACCTCTTTATAATTTAATGCCGTTCAGCATCTTTAATATTTATTATACATATTTTGTTTTGAAATAACAATATGTCATACAAATTTTTCTCAATAAAAATATTTATTTTATTTAAACGATTATTTCAATAAAAAAAGCAATAATCTAAAAGTATATCTAGATTATTGCTAAAAAATTAATATTCAATCAAAACAATTTGACCACTTTCGCGTGTTTTTTGCATATCAATAATACGTTGATTGCTACTACCACGAAATTGCAAGGTTAGGTCTTTTTTTTCTATGAGGAAAGGTCCGTCGATGAGTACATCTGTTTGTTCGAGTAATGCATCGACATCAGGATTGTGCATATTTTGTAATTGTTCTAAAGTATAACCTGTGAATGTGGTTATATTAAGGCCACGTTCATGAACTTTTTGGGCTAATTGTGCCAATGGTTTTGCTTGGAGAAATGGTTCTCCACCACTGAAGGTAACACCATTTAACAAGGGATTTTCACAGATTTGTGAGAGCAAATCATCTGTATCGACTTCATGACCGCCATTTACATCATGAGTTTGAGGATTGTGACACTGAGGACAATTGTGGTAGCAACCTTGAGTGAAGATGGTAAAGCGAAAACCTTCACCATCTACAATAGAATCATTGACAACGCCTGCAATCTTAATTAAGGCCATGTTTTACGCGGTCATGTTCTTCAGCACGTTTTGCATTGTTGAAGCGATCAATAGTGCCTACTAAATAGCCTGTAATACGACGAATACGTTCAAATTGAGCAGGTTGAGTACGATAGTCAAGAGAGACTTCTCCGTTACCAGCATCAGATATAGTAAGGCTAGCAAGAGCTTCGCTAGAATTTTCTTTAATATAATTGATATAATTTACAATTTCTTTTTCTGTAATATCTGTTAAACCATTAACTTTTACTTCTACACCATTAACTAACATTTGTATCACTCTTTCTATCGAATATTTTTGTTGATTTATAAATTTAAATTAAATGGAAGTTGCACTGCAACAATTATCACGCATGCGTTTTAAAATAACGTGACGTTTATGGGCAGCTTCACTTCTACCACATTTTGGGCAAACTCCGTTGATAATGCCTGTATATCCACATACTGGATCACGGTCTACAGGATGATTTACAGAACCATAACCAATGCCATTATCATGCATACAACGAATAATAGCTTCAAAAGCTGTTAAATTCTTTGTAGGATCTCCATCCATTTCAATATAGCTTATATGACCACCATTTGTTAAATTGTGGTAAGGTGCTTCAAGTTGTATTTTTTTGTAAGCACTGATTGGATAATATACTGGAATATGGAAGGAATTTGTATAGTATTCTCTATCAGTAACACCAGGGATTGAACCATAGATTTTACGGTCAATTTTTACAAAACGACCACTTAAACCTTCAGCTGGTGTAGCAATTAAAGAGAAGTTTAATTTTGTTTTTTGAGCTTCATCATCCATGCGTTTACGCATATGTCCGATGATAGCAAGACCTAATTTTTGAGCTTCAGCAGATTCCCCGTGATGTTTGCCAATTAAGGCTTTTAATGTTTCAGCAAGACCGATGAAGCCAACAGTCAATGTACCATGACGAAGAACTTCGCTTACAGTATCATATTCACCAATTTTATCAGAATCAAGCCAAATATTTTGTCCCATTAAGAATGGATAGTTCTTACCAATTTTAGCACATTGAATTTTAAAGCGATGTAATAATTGACGGATAACCAAATCAATCATATCATCTAAAGATTTGTAGAATTTATTTATATTGCCTTTAGCTTCAATAGCTAAGCGTGGTAAATTGATACTTGTGAAACTTAAGTTTCCACGACCGCAAGTAACTTCACGAGTTGGATCATAGACATTACCCATAACACGAGTACGACAACCCATATAAGCTACTTCGCTGTTATAATCATTAGGTTTGTAGTATTTTTTATTGAATGGAGCATCTAAGAAACTAAAGTTAGGGAATAAACGTTTAGCAGATGTCTTCATTGCTAATTGGAATAAATCGTAGTTAGGGTCATCTTTTTCATAGTTAACCCCTTCTTTTACTTTGAAAATTTGAACAGGGAAAATAGGTGTTTCACCATCGCCTAGACCAGCATCTGTAGCTAATAAGAGGTTTCTCATAGCCATACGACCTTCTGGAGATGTATCAGTACCATAGTTGATAGAACTAAATGGTACTTGAGCACCAGCACGAGAATTCATAGTATTTAAATTATGAATGAATGCTTCCATTGCCTGATAAGTAGCTGCATTTGTTTCATTCCATGCAGTATTTACGGCAAATTTATGAGCCATTTTAGTAGTTTCTTCATTTATTTCTTGATAATTGTGTTCACGTTGATGTTTTGGTAAAAATTCTGCTAAAATTTTACCAAATTTATCAGTAGTGCTCATGCTGATTTTTACAGGAATACTCTGTTCTATTTTTTTACAAAGCAAACTAGCATCTTCAAGTTTCATATCAAGCATAGCATTGAAATAATAGCCGAGGGCTTTGTAATATTGTTTACGATATGTTTTGGCAACTCCTGGAGCCATACAATAATCAAACATTGGTACAGCCTGACCGCCATGCATTTCATTTTGGTTAGCTTGAATAGCAATACAAGCTAATGCTGCATAAGAGCGAATATCATTTGGTTCGCGTAGATAACCATGGCCAGTTGAAAAACCATTTTTAAATAGTTTTAATAAATCTATTTGACAACAAGTTTCAGTGAGCATATAAAAATCCATATCATGGATATGGATATCGCCATCTATATGAGCTACAGCAATATCTTTTGGCAAAATATTGCTAGTAATGAAGTACTTAGAGCCTTCAGAACCATATTTTAACATGGTTCCCATAGCTGTATCAGCGTCGATATTTGCGTTTTCACGTTTGATATCAGCATCTTTAGCCTTAGTAAATGTAAGTTCATTATAGATATCCATTAAATCAGCTTTAGCTTGGCGAAGTTTTGTGTGTTCTGCACGATAAAGAATATAAGCTTTAGCTGTGCTAGCAAAATTACCAGCAATGAGAACTTTTTCTACCGCATCTTGAATTTGTTCAACACCTGGTGTTTTTAAATTCTTTAATGATTTAATAACATTATTTGTAATAGTAGATAATTGTTCTTTGGAAAATGTTTCATCAATAGATTCCATATTAGCTTTTTTGATAGCATCTGTGATTTTTTGTGCATTAAATTTCACTATATCTCCAGTGCGTTTTTTGATTGTTTTTATCATTATAAGCTGACACTCCTAGTATATTTGACCATGAGCAAAATATACTATGCCATGGTTTTAATTCGTTTTCTTTTATGTGCTGACAACGATTATACTATATGTATGTATGAGTGTCAAACAAACCACAATATATAGTATAATCACTAAAATAAATTTATATACAATTTTTAAATAGGTATTGACAAAGATTTTAATTGATGGTGATTAAACGTAAATTCTTTCATATTTACTTACCTATGAATTTTTATGCAGATAAATAATAAAAATTCATAGATATAAAAGTTTTACATATATAATATATAAAAATTTTATGGATAAAAATTTTTGAGAGAAATAAAAAAAAGACAGGCAAAAGCCTGTCTTAAAGGGGTTTATTTTTTATTAAGGAGAGAAAAATTTATTATTTATTAATAGAAGAAATCAAGATTGAAATAGAATCTATCAGCATCTGTATTAGAATCTATATCTTTACCATCAAAGTATTTAACACTTGCTAAGAGATTTTCCATAGGAACATAAGAAGCACCTACAGCAAAGCCTTTTTGGTTATTGAATACATCTTTATATGTTGTAGCAATAGTGACATCTTTACCAAAATGACGATAAGCAACATAAGCACCCCAAGAACCAGGATCAGCAACATTAGCATTTTTATATTGAAGTTCAGCCATGTAAGCTTCTTTATCATCGGAATTATCAGATTCTGTATTTACTGCATATTGACCAAGTAAGCCCCAGTTATTATCGAAGCGATATAAGCCACCAACAGACCAGATATTCATTTTATCATAATCATATACGGTTTGACCTGCCCAAGTACCCCAATTTGTAGAACCAGGTTCAATATTGGTCATTACAGCATACATAGCATTAGCATCGAATTTTTTACTTTTATAATTGAATTGTGCGGCATAAAAATCAGCAGTGATATCTTCTATACTTTGACCAGGCAATTTATCTGTTTCATGACCTGGATTATAGCGACCTGCTAAAAGAGAAGTAGTGAAGTTTTTATCACTACCGCTAGTAATATCGATTTGAGCACCAGACATATGTTCATCAAGAAGCATGCCATAAGTATCTAAAAGAGGAATTCTACCAGCTGAAATAGTAGTATTATGTCCTAAAGGCCCTTTAGCATAAGCACGAGCTACTACAGCTTTTGCATTGGAATCTGTGCGAGCATCCATTTCATAATCAATACGGGCATTAGCTGTCCAACCAGTATTACCAATATAAGCTTTTGGTTCTAAACGGAACATTACCTGGCTAGTATCATTATCATTATATCTTTTTGTATGATTACTCATTCTATCTGTGGCATCGCTTGTAGCACTTACATAACGATAACGTAATTCTCCATTCCATTTTACATTATCAGATTTTTTTTCAAGATCAGCCACGCGAACACCGAGATTATCGAGTTCTTCAGCAAATTCAGCAGCTAATTTATCAACGAGAGCTTTATCGGCTTTTTCAAGGTCAGTTTTAGCCATAGCACGAGCTACGATTTGAGCCATTTCATAGCGAGTCATAGTATTTTGACCTTGATATGTACCATCAGGGTAACCATCAATAACACCATCATTAGCGAGTGTAGTTACAGCATCATAAGCCCAACTATCAGCAGGAACATCACTAAAAGGATTACTAGCAGCAAATGTAGTACTAGCTGCTCCGATAACTAAAGCAGCTGTAACAGCAGAAACGAGAGTTTTCTTAGACATAAATATTTCCTCCTAAACAATATAATTTAGATAATAAATAATTAACTATCATAATATAAATTAAAGAAAATATAGAGTGTCCAAGTTTCCTCTAAGAATTTAATTTTATAAATATGAAAGCTAATTTCTTTATTTGCTTAAATTCTAACATAATATGAAATAAATTTCAATATTTTATATAAATAAAAATTTTTATAAAATTAAATATAAAGAAATAATATTTTATATTTTCGTAAAAATGTTATTTAAATAAATTTTTACAAGATAATTATATTATTTTATAAATTTTATTTCATTTTATAGAAAAAATGAAAAGATTTTTCCATAAAAAAAGAGCAGATACATAATCTACTCTTTTTTATCATTATAAAATTTTAATTTCATTAATAAGCATTTTAGAAGAAGAAGTCAACGTTAGCAAAGAACTTGCTAGCATCTTTATTAGTATGAATTTCTTTACCATCGAAATATTGAATTGTAGCAAGAATATTTTCAGCAGGAACGTAAGATGTACCAACAACAGCACCTTTAAAATCAGCACCAATGATATCATCATAAGTTGGAGCAATAGAAGCAAAGGCTTCAATATTTCTATAACCAGCATACATACCCCATGAACCAGTATCAGAGATGTCAGCACCTTTATATTGAAGTTCTGTAGTCCAAGCTTTGTCTTCTGTTTTTGCTTTTGTATTTTGAGCATATTCTCCTACAAATTTTATATTTTTATCAAAAGCATAACTACCACCAGCATACCAGAAATTAGCAGAATTATCTTTGCCGTAACCGATTTTTTCTAGGTCTGCTTTAGAAGCATCAAGTCCTGTTAAAGCAGTATAACCTGTATTGAAGGCTAATTTATCATTTGGCATGTAGTCGAATTGAATACCATAATATTCAGTTGTTATATCTCTGCTAGTTTTGTCTGGATCAGAAGACTTTTCATGTTTTTTATTATAACGACCTGCAGCTAAGCTAGTTTTGAATTCATCACTGCCAAATGTAACTGTACCACCAGAAATACGATCATCAAATAAAAGTCCTTGTGCAGTGAATACTGGAGTACGACCAGCTGTTACAGTAGCTCCGAAAAGAGGACCTTCGATATAAGCACGATCAACTACAACATTATTGCTATTACTATCTGTGGAAAGATCCATTTCATAGTCTAAACGAGCATTAGCTGTCCAACCAGAATTGCCAATGTAAGCTTTTGGTTGAAGGCGGAATAATATTTTATTTTTAGTAGTATCAGCTATTCCGGAATCAGTATTGATATCATAATAACGATAACGGAGTTCTCCACCAAATTTAACATTATCGGATTTTTTTTCAAGATCAGCTACGCGAACACCGAGATTATCGAGTTCTTCAGCGAATTCAGCAGCTAATTTATCAACGAGAGCTTTATCGGCTTTTTCAAGGTCAGTTTTAGCCATAGCACGAGCAGTGATTTGAGCCATTTCATAACGTGTCATTGTTTTATTGCCTTGATAAGTACCATCAGGAAAACCATCAATAACACCATCATTGGCTAGTGTAGTAACAGCATCATATGCCCAGCTATCAGCGGGAACATCGCTAAAAGGATTGCTAGCAGCAAATGTAGTGCTAGCAGCACCAACTATAAGGGCAGCTGTGATTGTTGAAGTGAGCATTTTTTTTGTCATGATTATAATTTCTCCTTAAGTTGTAAAATTTAAAATATTTTTAAAATAAAATCTTCATTTAAAGAGATATTATATGAGTAGCCATGTTTCCTCAAATTTTCTCTATAAATTTATATATATTTTAAAACATGTATAATTTTATCATTAATTCTATAAAAATACAATATTCAGAATTTAATATAAAAACATTCTATTTATATCCTAATAATCATAATAATAAATTTTTGACAAGTTAACTTTTATGATAATTTTAAATAAATAGTATATTTATAAATTTTGATAAGTTTCTTATTGAATTTATTTTAAACAACAAAAAAGAGCAGACATAAAGTCTGCTCTTTGTAAAGTTCTATTAGATTTCAGTCTTACTGAATGTTTATCAGAAGAAGAAGTCAACGTTAGCAAAGAATTTGCTAGCATCAGTATCTGTATCCATATCTTTACCGTCGAAGTATTCGATAGTAGCAAGAATGTTTTCAGCAGGAACATAAGAAGCACCTACTACATAACCTTTTTGGTTAGCTGCAGCATCATCATAAGTTGGAGCAATTGCAACATTGTCACCAAGATGACGGTAACCGAAATAAGCACCCCAAGAACCAGCATCTGCAGCATCTGCACCTTTGTATTGAACTTCAACGCTACCAGCTTTTTCATAAGCGTCAGCATCGGATTCAGCATATTGACCAACTAATTTAACGTTGGAATCAAATGCATAGCTACCACCAACATACCAAATGCCAAGGCTATCATCATCGCCAAGAGCGAACTGATGAGTAGTAGCATTAGAATCAATACCAGTTAATTGAGTGTAACCAGCATTAGCTGCAATTTTTTCTGTTGGAGCCCAATCAAATTGAACACCATAGTATTCAGCTGTAACTAATTTTGCGTTTTCATTAGGAGCATATGCATGTCCTTCTTCGCTATAACGACCACCAGCTAAAGTAGTTTTGAATACATCGCTACCAAATGCAACCTGAGCACCAGAGATACGATCATCAAATAACATACCTTGAGCAGTGAATACTGGAAGACGACCAGCTTGTACAGTTGCACCAGCTAAAGGTCCTTCAACATAGATACGGTCAACACCAGCATCGTTATCATCGCCATCACCATGAGCAAATTCAGCGTTAGAATCGCTAGAAAGATCAGCTACATAACCGATACGAGCATTAGCTGTCCAACCGGAGTTACCGATGTAAGCTTTTGGTTCAAGACGGAACATAACTTTGTTGTATGTTTCATCAGCTTTTGCATCATGATCAGCATCCCAATAACGATAACGGAGTTCTCCGCCCCATTTAACGTTGTCGGATTTCTTTTCGAGGTCAGCAACGCGAACGCCGAGGTTATCAAGTTCTTCAGCAAATTCAGCAGCTAATTTGTCAACGAGAGCTTTATCAGCTTTTTCGAGGTCAGTTTTAGCCATAGCACGAGCTACGATCTGAGCCATTTCATAACGAGTCATAGTGTTTTGACCTTTGTAAGTACCATCTGGGTAACCATCAATAACACCATCAGCAGCAAGAGTAGTAACAGCATCATATGCCCAGCTATCAGCAGGAACATCGCTGAAAGGATTTGCAGCAGCAAAAGTTGTGCTAGCAGCGCCAACTACGAGAGCGGCAGTAATTGCAGAAACAAGAGTTTTTTTAGACATAATAAAACTCCTCCTCATAAAATATATTTTTTGTTCAATTGAAAATATATTGATAGGAGAAATGATTATGTATGAGTATCCACGTTTCCTCAACTTTTTTTTCTCTGTGCAATATATTCTTTTCTTGAACTATTAAAATCATATCACAAAGACATTAAAATTGCAACTTTATAATAGAAAGAATATTTTTAATCATTTAAAATATACATGGATAATGAATATTGTAATTGAAAAAATAGGTAATCTTACACTAAAAATAAAATTTTATTTCTTTTTTATTGCTATTAATTACTATATATTTTTATGAAATTAAAATAAAATACCAAAAAATATATTTGATTAAAATTAAATTAATTTTTGATTAAAATTTTGAAGCTGAAATAAGGATAGTTTATTTAGTATAATGACAATATAAAGAATTTATTATATATAGTGAATTTATTATATATAGTTAGGTAGAAAAATATTTATATGAATGAAGGTGATAATATGGAATTTTCAATGGAATATATTTTTAGAATAATTTTATCGGCAATTTTAGGTGCACTTATTGGTTTTGAAAGACAATTTAAACATAAATCAGCTGGTCTTAGAACGAATATTTTAGTATGTATAGGTTCATGTTTAATAATGATTTTATCAAATTTGTTATATGAACAAGTAGAAGGAAAAACAAATGCGGATCCGGCTAGATTAGCTGCTCAGGTGGTGAGTGGTATAGGTTTTTTGGGAGCAGGTGCGATTATAAAAGAAGGTGTAAATGTAATTGGACTTACAACAGCAGCTTGCATATGGGTAGTTTCAGGAGTAGGTCTTGCAGTAGGTGCTGGATATTATTTAATAGCAATTTTTGCTTCATTATTAGTATATATTATCTTAGAAATTTTATCACAAATGGATAGTTGGTTTGTACCTACAGATAATATTATGATCAAAATAAAGATGATAAATAATAGAGATAAAATAGAGGAAGTATATAATAGACTATTAAATTTGGGATTAAAAAGTAAAAATTTTTCAGTGAGTGTAGTTTCTGAAGAATTAGTGGAATTAGATATTTTGATGTTTAATCCCAAAAGATTGAAATTAGCAGAGATATCAACATATTTTATATCGATGAAAGGTGTTGTAAAATCTATAGAAATTCATTGAATTAAAAGATTAAGCCGAAATGCTTAATCTTTTTTTATTAAATATAAGTTTCAATAGTGCATAATACTTGTCATTTTATAAAAAATGATGTATACTATGAGAAAATATTTGTCTTTATATTGTGTTTGTTTTAAGGAGTTGGATTATATTGTTGAGTCGTATTGGAAAAAAATATCAAGAAATGGCATTATTAAAATTGATAATTTTAGGACTTATTATTGGGATTTTTATTGCCGTAGCTGTGCCAACAGCAGTTCCAGCTGTTGCTATTTTAGGTGATTTATTTGTTAAAGCTTTAAAAGGAATAGCACCTATCTTAGTATTTGTGCTTGTAATGAATGCTATGGCACAAAAAAATGCAGATGCTAGTTCTTCTATGAAACCTATCGTAAAACTTTATGTAATAGGAACATTTTTTGCTTCTTTAGTAGGTGTATGTATGTCGTTTTTATTTCCGACAACATTACAGTTACAAGTAGCAGATGCTACAATTGCTCCACCAAGTGGAATTGTAGAAGTTTTACATAATTTACTTATGAGTATTGTTGATAATCCAGTTAATGCTTTAGTTAATGCGAATTATATAGGTATTTTAGCTTGGGCTATTTTAGCAGGTATAGCATTACATGCTTCTTCTGATAAAACAAAAACTATGATTGCTGATTTGGCTAGTGCTGTTACAAAAATTGTAAAATGGATTATTCGTTTTGCTCCTTTTGGTATTATGGGCTTAGTGGCAAATGCAGTGGGAACAAGTGGTGTAGGTGCACTTTTAGGATATGCTCATTTACTTGCTGTATTACTTGGAGCTTTCTTCCTTGTAGCACTTGTTATGAATCCATTGATTGTATTTTTACACATTCATCGTAATCCTTATCCATTAGTTTTTGCTACACTTCGTGAAAGTGGTTTATATGCTTTCTTTACTCGTAGTTCAGCTGCTAATATTCCAGTAAATCTTTCTTTATGTAAACGTCTTGGTTTAAATGAAGATACTTATTCTATTTCTATTCCACTCGGAGCAACAATTAATATGTCCGGTGCAGCGATTACAATTGCTATTCTTTCTTTAGCAGCTGCTCATACACTTGGTATTCAAGTTGATATTTTAATGGCTTTATTATTGTCTATAATTGCTACAGTTGGTGCTTGTGGTGCTTCTGGTGTAGCTGGTGGATCACTTTTACTTATTCCAGTAGCTTGTGCATCTTTCGGTATTAGTAATGATATTGCAATGCAGGTAGTTGGTGTAGGCTTTATTATTGGTGTTCTTCAAGATTCTTGTGAAACAGCTTTAAATAGCTCTAGTGACGTATTATTTACAGCAACAGCAGAATTTGCTGCTCGTTCTAAAGAAGGAACTCTTGATGTAAAAGATATGGTTCCACAAAATAGAGCTTAATAATATTTATGATAATATATTTATGGAATTAAAATAAAAAGCAATGCTTAGGGTTAATAAAACTTTAGGCATTGCTTTTTTATCAAAAAATATGTTTGTATATATTATAATGAAGGAATTTGAATAAAATTAAAAGGACTTAGCTTTTAGCTAAGTCCTTTTTGTAGCTTAAACTACATTAATTTATGTTCAAGTTCTTGTATTTTCTTTTTATGATGTTCAATAGCAAATTTCAAATGATTTTGTTCTTCTTCACTCGTGAGATGTTTAAAAGCTTCTTCAAGTTTTGCTAAACGAGTTCTAACTTCAAAAAGCTCATCACTTAATACAACTTTTTCATTTAAACCGATGCCATAAACAGTTCTGATATCATTTAAAACAATATCAGCGTAACCAGGCTCAGAAGATATAGTTTCAAGATATTTGGCTAATTCATAAATGATACTATAAGGATCTTTTCCTTCATTTAACCATTTTAATAAATTCATCTTGATGTTTTGTTCTTTACCATGTGTAGAATTAATATTATCTGTCATTTTTATTATAATGCTGTTTGAAGATATTCTTTAATAGCATTTCCATCTTCCATAGTCATAACAGTATCTAAAGCAGCTTTTGCTTGAGCAGATGTTATGGAGCGAATTTTTTCTTTTACACGTGGAATAGATGGAGCACTCATACTAAGTTCATTAATACCCATAGCCATTAAAATAGCAGCAGCATTAGGATCACTAGCCATTTCACCGCACATACCTACCCAGATGTTGTTTTTACGGGCAGATTCAATAGTGAGTTTAATAAGACGAAGTACAGCTGGATTGAAATGATTATAAAGATAACTTACATTAGTGTTAACACGGTCAACAGCAAGAGTGTATTGAACAAGGTCATTAGTACCAATGCTAAAGAAATCAAGATATTTAGCAAGTACAGGAGTCATTACAGCTGCTGCTGGTGTTTCAACCATGATACCAAGTTGAACATTATTGGAATATGGTTTTTCTTCTTGTGCAAGTTGAGATTTAGCTTCTTCAATAATTGCACGTACCTGTTTAACTTCTTCTACGTTGATGACCATTGGAAGCATCATTGCTGCTTTACCATAAAGACCAGCACGTAAAATAGCTTTAACCTGTGGCATGAAAACTTCACGACGGTTTAAGCAAATACGAATTGCACGGTAACCTAAGAAAGGATTTTCTTCTTCTGGGATATTTAAATATGGGAGTGGTTTATCGCCACCGATATCCATTGTGCGAATTACACATAAATGACCATTGCATTTTTCAATAGCTTCTTTATATGCTTTGAATTGAGTTTCTTCATCAGGAATAGTATCTCTACCCATGAATAAGAATTCAGAACGGAATAAACCTACGCCTTTAGCACCAAATTTCATAGCAGCTTCAACATCTAAGTGAGTGCTGATATTAGCCATGAGATCAACTTCTACACCATCTTTAGTTACTGTTGGAAGTTTAGAAAGTTGAGCATAATGTTCTTTTAAGCGACGTTGTTCTTCTAATTTTACCTGATAGGAAGCGATTAAATCTTCAGTTGGATCAACGAAAATTTCACCTGTATCACCATTTAAGATGACTTCAGCATTATCAGGAATATCTTTAATTTTATCGCCAAGTCCTGCAACAGTAGGAATTGCTCTTGCTTTAGCAATGATTACAGCATGGCAAGTTGTACTACCATTGCCTAAGATAACACCAGCAATTTTTTCTGTAGGAATATTAGCAATAACAGATGGTTCGATTTCATCTCCGCAGAGAATTACAGCACCACCATCAACAGTTTTTTCTTTAAGACCTAAAATACGTCTTGTTACGCGTTTACCAACATCGCGGATATCTACGGCACGTTCACGGAAATAAGTATCGTCCATTTGTTCAAAGATAGATGCATTTTCTTCAGATGCTTCGAGTACTGCTTTAGGAGCACTACCACAAGCACCAAGCTTTAACATAGCATTTTCTTCGAGCATAGGGTCTTGTACCATCATACGATGTGCTTCCATAATGCCTGCTTGTTCAAGCATGCCTTTATCGCGAAGTGTTTTGATATTTGTTTGAAGTACTTCAGCTGCATAAGCTAAAGCTTCTTTAATTTTAGATACTTCTTCTTCAGCTGTTCCTGGAGTATAAGCATCAATATAAGATTGTAAATCTTCTCCGAGTTTCATTACTTTGGCAATAGAAATACCAGTAATAACTCCTTTTCCTCTTAATTCGTACGGCAAAGTACAAATCCCCCTCTCTCACTAATTCAGTTTAAAAATTATTCTTCACCAAATTTGCTTTTGATGAGGCCAGTAAGAGCATCAATAGCAGCCTGAGCATCATCGCCATCAGCAGAGATTGTGAGTTCGCTACCTTGAGTAAGACCAAGGCTCATGATCATAAGAATGCTTTTTGCATCAACAGTTTTACCTTTAGCAGTAAGTTTGATTTTGGAGCTGAATTTGTTAGCTTCCTGTACAAACATAGATGCAGGACGTGCATGTAAGCCAGTTTTGTTTTCAATAATAAGTGTTGTTTCCATTATAAATAAACCCCTCTCTAAGTACATATAGAACATAATTGTGAATTTAACAATATCGTTTGAAAATTATGTCTTTGTTAATTATAACCAAAAATTGTGAAAATGACTAGTGGATTTTGGAAAAAAATAAGAAATTTTCTAAAAAAACCTTAATTGAACGTCATTTCTGTCATTTTATGATTGATTTTATACATATTATTAAATTCTATAATTTATAGAGAATATGTATAAGCTTTTTCTTGAAATCAAAAAAATAGTAAATTATAATAAAATCTATCAAAAAAAGGCAGGTGAAATAATAGTGAAGCAATTTAATCAAAATGATATGAAAAGTGTAAGTGATTATATCAATAATTTTTATGAAGATAATCCATTTACAAAGCATTTAGGTGTAGATATTGTTTCGATTAATAAGGGTAATGTTTGCGTTAGTTTAACGATTAAACATGAGCATACAAATGTTTATGGTATAGCTCATGGTGGTGTTATTATGTCCCTTTGTGATATGGCTATGGGTGCAGCCTGTCTTAGTGTGGGAAAAAAAGTAGTAACGTTGGATTTTAATATTAATATTTTAAAATCCATTGATGAGGAAGATACAGCAATTGTTAAAGGTACAATCATTCATAATGGAAGAAGTACATTAGTTGCTGAATGTGAAGTTTTTAATAAAGAAAATAAATTATGTGCTAAAACACGTGGCACATTTTTTGTGATAGGACGATTAGCTAGTGAATGAAAAGATTTTTAAACAATTTATAACCTTTATTGTAGTTTTTGTGCAAATTTTTATAGTATTTAATCCAGCAAGAGCTATGGATAGCATCGTAGATGATGCACCACCAGTTGATGAATCAAAGCCATATATTCCAGTTACTGCAGATAATTTGCAAGATATGACAGCTCAAGCCGCTATTTTAATCGACGCTACAACTGGTAGAATACTTTATGAAAAAAATCCAGACGCAAAAGCGATGCCAGCAAGTACAACAAAAATGATGACTTGTATATTAGGCTTAGAAAATGCTAATGATGATGACATAGTTGAAGTTGATAAACGTGCTGTAGGTGAAGATGGTTCTGCCATTTATATAAATGAAGGCGATAAAATAAAAATGTCAGAATTGTTGCAAGCTACAATGCTGGCTTCTGGTAATGATGGTGCTGATGCTATTGCTTATTATGTAGGAAAAGGTTCTTTAGAAACTTTTGTGCAAATGATGAATGATAAAGCAAAAGAAATTGGTGCAACTAACACACATTTTAATAATCCTCATGGATTAACAGATCCAAATCACTATACAACAGCTAGAGATTTAGCTAAGATTGCGAGATATGCATATCAAAATGAAAAATTCCGTAAGATAGTTTCTACAAAAGAGCAGGAGATACAGTGGATAAATCCTGCTGAACGAAGAGATGTTTATGGTAGTACTAATCGCTTATTATGGAACTATGATGATGTAACAGGTATAAAAACAGGATATACTGATGCTGCTGGTGGATGTTTGGTAGCTTCTGCACAAAGAGATGGCGTTACACTTATTGCCGTAGTATTAAAAACAGCAGATAGTAGAGCACGTTTTGTTGAGGGCAGAGCTTTATTAGATTATGGCTTTAAACATATAAAAGAAGTAAAAACAATTGACGAGCAACAATTAATATCAAATATATATACACATAATAGTTCTAGTTATAAAACTACAGTGAAACCTGCTCAAGCTTTTACCTATCCTATAATGGATAAGGAAAAAGCAGAAGATTTTTCTTGGAAGATGAATTTACCAGCATACGTTGACGCTCCTTTGAGTGAAGGTGAAAAAGTAGGAACTGTTGATTTACTATATCAAGGAAATGTTATTGGCAGTGTGGATATGGTGACGACAGAAGAAGTACCTGAAGGATTTAACTTCTTAGGATTTTTGCATAAATTATTTTTTAGTTGATAATTTGTAAGTGATTAATAAACGAAGGGAATGATAGTATGGAAGCATTACTACACGCTATCAGTGGTGTTTTGACTTTGATTTTTATGGGGCTGATAGGTTGCTATCTAGCTAAGATTGGTTGGATAAACAAAGATAATAAAGCTCTATTGCCGAAATTGGTAACAAATGTATCATTGCCTTTGTTTTTTATCTATAATATTACACATGCTTTTAGTCATGACCAATTATTGCATTTGATAACTGGTTCTATCGTGCCATTTATTTCTATTGGTATATGTTTTATTTTAAGTGTGTTTTTGGCAAGATTTATGTCTAAAAAAGGTCATAGAGGGATTTTTCAATCTACATTTACAACTTCAAATACTATTTTTGTAGGTTTACCAGTAACTATGGCATTATTTGGTGAGGAAGCAATACCTTATACTTTATTGTATTTTTTTGCTAATACTACATTTTTTTGGACTTTAGGAAATGCTTGTATTCAGGCAGATTCAAAAGAATTTTCTTATCATCAGATGTTTACTTTAAAGACATTGAGAAGAATTTTTTCTCCACCAATTTTAGGATTTTTAGCTTCATTGATTATTTTAATTTTGGATATTCCTCTACCTAAATTTTTTATGGATACAGCTCAATATATGGGAAATTTAACCACACCACTTGCTTTGATTTTTATAGGTGTAACACTTTATTCCATGGGTTTGAAAAAAATTCGTTTTGATTTAGGTTTAATAGGTATATGTTTAGGTAGATTTATAATTGCACCGCTTAGCATGTACTTATTGTCGTTTATCTTCCCTATGCCAGAATTGATGTTTAAAGTATTTGTAATCATGGCGTCATTACCGGCGATGATTCAAACAGTAGTATTATCTAGTCTTTATAATACAGATACAGAATATGCGACATTAGTAGTTTCAGCTACTACATTGTTATCTATAATTACAATTCCAATTTATATGGTATTATTATCGTAAGTTTTTGTTCATTTCTTTGATGACAAAGAAACGAACCAAAGAAATCACCGCAGATAAAATTTTAATTTTGAAAATAATTATCGCTTCATACAACGCTTAGAAACTCGCTACGCTCAAACATTCAGACTAAAACCGTATTCAGCGATAATTATTTTCAATAACCTTGCAGTTACCTTTAAAATTTTATAATGCGGGAAATAAAAGTAAGCATTATTTAATGGTAATTAATATTTATATTAGTTTGTGAATAAGAAAAATCATGTGAAATGTTGTACCTATTAGTGGATTTTACAGCAATAAAAATTGTTTTTATCAGAGTAAAATCAGTGTCATGGGGCAATTTTCTTTTTTTATATTTTTATTTAAAAGAAGACAAACATTGCACATATTGAGGAGAAATTTTTATGTCCTATAAGGTTTATTTATTTGATTTTGATTATACCTTGGCAAATTCGGAAGTTGGTATTGTGAAGTGTTTTGAATTGCTTATGGAGCAGGAAGGGTATCCGCTTCGTCCTAAAGATGAAATAAAAAGAACTATTGGTCTGCCTATGAGTGAGGCTTTGTCTATATTGACTGGAGAAAATGATGAAGCTAAAATACAGGAATTAAAAGATAAATATACTGTTTTTGCTGATTTATATATGACAGAGAATACATATTTATATGATGATACAAAAATGGTATTGAAGACGTTAAAAGAACATGGGGCTAAGATAGCAATTATCTCTAGTAAAACACGTCGTCGTATTATGCAGACTTTGACTAGGGACAAAATAGATGATTTGGTAGAATTTATTATCGGCAGTGAGGATAAATATGCATATAAACCTGCTCCAGATGGAATTTTAGAGGCTATTAAACGTTTGAATGTAGATAAAAAAGATGTAATTTACATCGGTGATAATATTGTAGATGCACAGGCTGCTCAAAATGCAAAAGTGGATTTTGCAGGTGTTTTAACAGGTAACAATATTAAAGAGGATTTTGAAAAATTTCCGCATATAAAAATTATGAAGAAATTAAAGGAATTACTATAATCATTGTTTATTTAATCCGTGTTACATGTTTACAAAATTAAATAAATAATATATAATAAATATGATATTTTATAAGGCGATGGTGCTGAGTATTATTAAATATTCAGCACTATTTTTTTATAAAATAATAATGAATATATATACAAAAAAGAGGAGGTTTTATAATGAATAAAATTGATTTAAATAGTGATTTAGGTGAGAGTTTCGGCGTTTATACTATTGGTTGTGATGAAAAAGTATTAAAATATGTAAGTTCAGCTAATATAGCTTGTGGTTTACATGCAGGAGATCCAGATGTAATGAGAAAAACGGTTTGTTTAGCACTAAAAAACAATGTAGCTATAGGTGCTCATCCTGGACTTATGGATTTGATTGGCTTTGGTCGTAGAAAAATGGACATTAAACCACAAGAGGCTTATGATTTGATTATTTATCAAATAGGAGCTTTAGATGCTTTTGTAAGAGCAGAAGGGGGAAAAATGCAACATGTAAAACCACATGGAGCTTTATATAATATGGCAGCTAAAGATAAATCTTTGGCAGAAGCTATCGCAAGTGCTATTTATCGTGTAAATCCAGATTTGATTTTGTATGGTCTAGCAGGTAGTGAATTAATTAAAGCAGGTGAAGCTATTGGTTTACAGGTTGCAAATGAAGTTTTTGCAGATAGAACTTATCAAGCTGATGGTAGCTTGACTCCTAGAGTACAAGCAGATGCAATGATAAAAGATGAAGATAAAGCTATAGAACAAGTTTTGACTATGGTTGAAAAAGGGATTGTACATACAACAACAGGTGAAATCGTTGAAGTAAAAGCAGATACAGTTTGTATTCATGGAGATAGTGAAAAAGCATTGGCTTTTGCTAATAAAATTAGAGCAAAATTAGAAGCAGCTGATGTAGCAATTAAAGCTTTTAAATGACAATTTTGATGTAGTTTGTTTAGAGATTTATACAGAAAGGAATGATTGTTAATGAATAGTAAAAGTAATTTCAATTGGAGTGTACTTTTAGGTGCGGCTTTCTTAATGGCTACATCTTCAATTGGTCCAGGATTTTTGACGCAAACGACAGTATTTACACAAACTTTATTAGCTAGTTTTGGTTTTGTTATCTTAATTTCTATTATTTTAGATATTGGTGCTCAGCTAAATGTTTGGCGTGTAATTGGCGTTTCTGGAAAACGTGGGCAAGATGTAGCAAATATGGTTATGCCAGGCTTGGGATATTTGGTATCTTTATTGATTGTAATGGGCGGATTAGGTTTTAATATTGGTAATATCGCTGGTGCTGGTTTAGGCTTTAATGTAATTTTTGGCATAGATACAGTTACTGGAGCGATTATCAGTGCGATCATCGCTATATCTATTTTCTTATTCAAAGAAGCGGGCAAACTCATGGATAAGTTTACGCAAATAGCTGGATTTATTATGATTATATTGACTTTGTATGTAGCAATATCTTCAGCACCTCCAGTAGGTGAAGCTATTTCTAAAACTTTTATGCCTGATGTTATTGATCCACTTGCGATTGTTACTTTAGTAGGTGGTACAGTAGGTGGTTATATTACTTTTTCTGGTGGACATCGCTTGATTGATGCAGGTGTTGTAGGTAAACAGGCTTTACCACAGATTACAAGAAGTTCTGTTACTGGTGTTTGTGTAACAGGTATTATGCGTGTATTTCTATTTTTAGCTGCATTAGGTGTAATTTCTAATGGTTTTGCTTTAGATCCAGCCAATCCACCAGCTTCTGTATTTAAATTAGCTGTAGGCGATATTGGTTATAAATTATTTGGTGTAGTTATGTGGGCAGCGGCTATTTCTTCAGTAATTGGTGCAGCATATACTTCAGTATCTTTTATTCGCAGTTTTAGTCCTAAAGTAGAAAATAATTATCGTTGGTTCGTTATTGCTTTTATTGTATTTTCTACAGTAGTATTTGCTTTTGTAGGTCAACCTGTAAAGACACTTATTGTTGTAGGTACATTAAATGGCCTTATTTTACCGATTACTTTATTGGTAATGATCATTGCAGCACACAAAAAATCTGTTGTAGGTGATTATAAACATCCTATTTGGATGAGCGTATTTGGTATCATTGTTGTCGCTATGACAGCTTATATGGGTGTATTGACTATAATGAAACAATTGCCAAAATTATTTAGTTGATTAATGAGGTGCTATTTTGAGTATGGAATTTAAAATAAAGCCTTTAGGTGAAACAGGCTTATTGGTGAATTTTGGTGATACTATATCGCCAGAGATACATCGCAAGATAAAAACTTTAGCTGATTATTTACAAATGCATCCTTTTGTGGGTATGCAAGAATATGTGATTTCTTATACAAGCGTAGCAGTTTATTATAATCCTTTTGTAGTTAGAAAAAATGCTTTGCAAAATAAAGATAAATCAGCATTGCAAATTGTGATAAAAATAATTAAAGATTATATACAAAAAGCAGAGAATTTTCCTCAAAAAAAAGCTAAAGTGGTAGAAATACCTGTCTGCTATGGAGGAGAATATGGGCCAGATATTGAGTTTGTAGCAGAGTATAATGATCTATCAGTACAAGAGGTAATCTCTATTCATACCAAGCCAGAATATCTAGTGTATATGATAGGTTTTTGTCCAGGATTTCCTTATTTGGGTGGTATGGATGAACGCATTGCGACTCCTCGTAGGACTACACCTAGATTGCAAATTCCAGCGAGAAGTATTGGTATAGCTGGAAATCAAACAGGTGGTTATCCAATAAGTACGCCAGGTGGTTGGCAGATTATAGGTAGAACACCTGTGGAAATGTTTAGACCAGAAAATGAGACTGAGCCAAGTTTATTGAATTCTGGAGATATTGTAAAATTTGTAGCTATTAGTGAACAAGAATATTTAGCATTGAGGAATGGTGAGTCTAAATGAGTTTGAAAATTATTCGTCCAGGGTTGATGACTACCTTGCAAGATGCAGGAAGATATGGCTATCAAAAAATGGGGATAATAACTTCTGGTGCTATGGATATGTATTCATTGCGTATGGCAAATATTTTGGTAGGCAATGATGAATATGAAGCTGCTTTGGAGATTACGCTCCGTGGGCCAACGATAGAATTTACCTCAGATACACTTATTGCTATCACTGGCGGTGATTTATGTCCTGTACTTGATGGTCAAAAGGTACAAACACTTCGTCCTGTAGCTGTAAAAGCGGGAGCTATTTTGAAATTTACATCTTGTAAAGTGGGAGCAAGAGCATATTTAGCAATAGCAGGTGGTTATGACGTACCAAAAGTAATGGGTAGTAAAAGCACATATTTGCGAGCTGGTATTGGTGGGGTTTGTGGTAGAGCTTTACAAAAAGGTGATTTATTGAGCACAAATGAACCAAGTGAATATGGTCAACAAATGATGATAAATTTATTATCACGCGGTGCACATTCATATGCTCATGCTAAATGGTATATCAGTAAGGTGCATACATCTCAAGAAAATCTCAGAAAGCCTATTCGCGTGATGGCAGGGTTGCAATATGATGAGTTTTGCGAGAAAGCTAAATATGATTTTTGTGCCACTGATTATTTGATTACAACTCAATCTGATCGTATGGGATATCGTTTGAGTGGAGCTAAATTAGAATTAAATCATCCATTGGAAATGATTTCAGAAGTGGCAAGTCTTGGTACTATTCAAGTACCACCTGATGGCAATCCTATCATATTGATGGCAGACCATCAGACAACAGCAGGATATCCAGTCATTGGTCAAGTAGCTGCCGTAGATGTGGCTAGAATAGCACAATTAAAACCAGGTGATAGAATTTATTTTAAATTGATTAGTAATGAAGAAGCTGAGCGTTTATATATTGAAATGGAAAAATGTATCAGTAATTTAAAAATTGCTGTAGCAGGAAAATTATAATTTTGGAGGTTATTTCATTGTTATCATTAGAAGAAATCAAAGAATTAGTTAAAGTCATAGAGGAATCATCATTAAATAAATTAGAGTTAAAATATGAAGATGGCAAAATTTTGATGGAAAAAGCTGGCATGGTAGCAAATGAAGTCATGCCTACGATAAACACTGTAGCTCCTGTAGCTGTTCCAGCCAAGACAGGAGAACAGATTGTAGAAATAACTGCTCCTATGGTAGGAACTTTCTACAGTGCTCAAGATCCCAAATCAGAGCCTTTTGTAAAAGTTGGTTCTAAGGTAACACCAAATACAGTAGTTTGTATTTTAGAGGCAATGAAATTATTCTCAGAAATTGAAGCAGAAGTAGAAGGCGAGATTACAGAAATCCTTGTAAAAGATGGCGATTTCATTGAATTTGGACAGCCTTTATTCAAAGTTAAAACTGTATGATAAACAGTTTATAATTTGCTAAGAATAGAAAGGATTAGTGTCGATGTTTAAAAAAGTATTAATAGCTAATCGTGGAGAAATAGCGGTGAGGATAATTCGTGCTTGTCATGAATTAGGCATTAATACAGTAGCTATTTATTCAGAAGCAGATAGAGATGCTCTTCATGTTCGTTTAGCTGATGAAGCTTATTGTATAGGGCCATCTCAAGCCAAAAAAAGTTACTTAGATATTTCTCGCATTATCGAAGCGGCAAAGGCTGCCAAAGCTGATGCCATACATCCAGGATATGGCTTTTTAGCAGAGAATGCAGATTTTGCTGATGCTTGTGTAAATTATAATATAGCTTATATTGGAGCTAGTGGCGAAGCTATTCGCAAAATGGGCGACAAAGCGGTAGCACGTAAAACAATGCAAGAAGCTGGTGTGCCAGTTGTTCCAGGTACACAAGATTTAATTCATGATGAACAAGAAGCACGATTGACAGCAGAAAAAATAGGATATCCTGTGCTCATAAAAGCGACGGCTGGTGGCGGTGGCAAAGGGATGCGTGTCGTAGAAGATAGCACCGACCTTGTGAAAGCACTTCGCCAAGCAGCTCAAGAGGCAGAGCGTTCATTTGGCAATGCTGGTGTATATTTAGAGAAATATTTAACACATTCTCGTCATGTAGAAATTCAGATAATGGCAGATAATCACGGCAATGTCGTTTATTTAGGTGAAAGAGATTGTTCTACACAAAGAAGACATCAGAAAGTTATAGAAGAAGCACCATCTCCTGTAGTTTCTCCGGATATGCGAAAAGAAATGGGCAAGGCTGCTGTAAATGCGGCTAAAGCAGTAAACTACAGTGGAGCTGGTACGGTAGAATTCATTGTCGATAAAGATAGAAATTTTTATTTCATGGAAATGAATACACGCATTCAAGTAGAACATCCTGTCACAGAGATGGTCACGGGTACAGATTTGATTAAGACGCAGATAATGGTTGCTGCTGGTGAAGTATTGCCATGGACTCAGCATGATATTCATATGAATGGTTGGGCGATAGAATGTCGTATCAATGCCGAAGATCCGCTGCACAATTTCATGCCTTGTCCTGGTCGCATCACAAAATATAAGCCCCCATTTGGCAATGGTATCCGCGTGGATAGTGCCATGTATAAAGATTATTTAATCACCCCTTTTTATGATTCCATGATAGCTAAATTAATCGTATGGGCACCGACTAGAGCAGAAGCTATTGATAAAATGGAAGAGGCTTTATCTAATTTTAAAATTGAAGGGGTAAATACAACTATTAATTTGCAGAAAAAAATATTAACGACAGAAGCATTTAAAAATGCTGTAATAGATACAAATTATCTTGAAGAACATTTAGAGGAAATATTAAATAAATATTGATGGGGTGATTTTATGGATTTAAAGACAGCTACACCAAGAGAAGTTAGAGCTTTAATTCGTAAAGGTGAACTTGATATGCCAACATCTGGTATGTGTACACCATATGCTCAGGCTAATATGGCTATTTTACCTAAAGATTTGGCATTTGATTTTTTATTATTCACTCAGCGTAATAAACAGCCTTGTCCTATTTTAGATGTTACCGAGGCAGGTTCGCCTGTTCCTTTATTGGTAGCACCTGAAGCTGATTTAAGATATGATATTCCTAGATATCGCATCTATCGTCATGGTGAGCTTACAGATGAAGTAACCAATATTGAAAAATATTGGCAAGATGATTTGGTGGCTTTTTTATTGGGATGCAGTTTTTCTTTTGAAGGGCCAATGATTGAGGCTGGTCTGGAAATACGCCATATTACAGATAATCACAATGTGCCAATGTATAAAACAAATATTGAATGTATTCCTGCGGGAGTATTTCATGGTCCAATGGTAGTATCTATGCGACCAATGAAAATGCAAGATGCTATAAGAGCTGTGCAAATAACGACTCGTATGCCATATGTACATGGAGCTCCTGTGCATATTGGTGATCCAGAAGCTATTGGTATAAAAGATATAGATAAGCCGGATTTTGGTGAACGTTCGGAAATAAAACCTGGAGAAGTTCCAGTATTTTGGGCTTGTGGGGTGACACCGCAAGCTGTAGCTATGGCTGTAAAACCAGAATTTATGATAACTCATGCACCTGGATATATGTTTATTACAGATATATTGAATTCTAAATTATCTATTATGTAAAATATGTAGAATTTCAAGTATAATAAAAAGTAGTCAATTAAAAAATATTTTTAAATAAATTATTTTTATTTAATATATTTTTATTGACTACTTTTTTTATAAAAATCAAATAGGAAAATATATATTTAATAAAATGCATTACTCTATAAATAAATCTCATTTTGGAGAAAATAAGTATTTATATTTTTTATATATTAATCAGTTATTTTGATTTTAAATCTATAAGAATATAAAAAAAGCAAATTGATTTGATTTTTTTCTTGTAATTTAATAAAGAATTTATATAATTGAAATAGAGCAAATAATTTATTATATTAATACTTTTGATATAGGTGGGATTTTTTATGGAGATAAGAAAAATTTATAGTGAATTTAATACACCTGTTTATTTGAGTAAAGCTTTAAATCTATATTATGGCGGTTGGGAAATATGTTGTCCTATGCACACTTTTGGTCCAGCTATACGTCAACATTATTTAATCCATTATGTAACAAGAGGAAAAGGCAGATTATGGATGAATGATACCTGCTATGAGATAGAAAAAGATACTATGTTTCTCATTCGTCCAGGAATAACGACTGTTTATCAAGCTGATAAAGATAATCCTTGGGAATATTGTTGGATTTGTATCGATGGTTATGATGTAGAAAATATGTTAAATAACAGCGGTTTTGACAAAGTAAATCCATTGTTTTTTGATAAGAGCAATGGTGAAGTCAGAACAGCTATGCTTAATTTTATATTTTTCTTTTCCAAGTATAAAAATAACGAATATATATTATTGAGTCGTTTGTATAATATTTTTGGTCATATGAAAATTCAAATGAAGAAACAACAAGCAAAATCTATTCATGTAGAAAAAGCCATAGATTATATATATGAAAATTACAATAAAAATATCAGTGTCATAGATATAGCGAATTACTTAGGAATAGATAGAACATACTTATATAGATTATTCAAAGAAGAATATAATATGTCACCGCAAAAATATCTTTTAAATTTCCGCTTGAAGACAGCTATGAATAAATTAGAAGGCGGAAATATGTCTATAGCTGATATAGCTTATAGTTGTGGATTTAATGATGCTTCAGCTTTTTGTCATCACTTTAAGAAAGTATATAAAGATACACCGCTAAATTATCGAAAATATCCTCAATTAGCTATTCATGAATAAATAAAGAAAAACCCCCTAGTTATGCACTAGGGGGTGAGTAAAGAATGTATATAAGTCCTAACACAAGAATTATATTAAAAGATAAGTTAATTGTCAATAAAATTTTTTAATAAATCTATAGATAAAATATATATTAGATATTATTTAATACAGCTTCAGTCATAGTTTTTGTATCTGCTTTGATGAAGCCTTCTTTATATAAATCAGGTGTGCGATATCCTTGAGCTAAAGCTTTATCTACAGCTTGTTCAATGCAAGTAGCAGCTTCTTGTTCATCAAGAGAATAACGAAGAAGCATAGCAGCAGAAAGTATAGTAGCTAATGGATTAGCAATGCCTTTGCCTGCGATATCAGGAGCAGAGCCATGAATTGGTTCATAAAGGCTAGTGGATTCACCGATACTAGCAGATGGAAGCATACCAATAGAGCCACTTAAAACTGCAGCTTCATCACTTAAAATATCACCAAAGAGATTGCCTGTTACAATGACATCAAATTGGCTTGGGTTGATGGCAAGTTGCATAGCACAGTTATCTACATAGAGATTTTCTAAAGTGATTTCAGGATATTTTTCCGCTACTTTAGCAGTTGTTCTACGCCATAATCTAGAAGTTGCTAAAACGTTGGATTTATCTACGGAAGTCACTTTATTTTTGCGTTTTTTAGCAGCTTGCATAGCAAATTCTACAATGCGATTAACTTCAGGAACGGAATAATTTTCTAAATCCCAAGCACGTTCATTACCTTCATAGATTTCACTTTCACATTTATCACCGAAATAGATACCGCCGATTAATTCACGTACGATTAATACATCAGTACCTTTTACGATTTCTTCTTTGAGTGGAGAGTATTCAACAAGAGCATCTGCTACTTTGATAGGACGAAGATTAGCATATAATCCGAGCCCTTTTCTAAGTCCTAAAACTGCTTTTTCAGGGCGAAGCGTAGGTTCTACATTATCCCATTTTGGACCACCAACAGCACCGAAAAGCACAGCGTCAGCATTTTGAGCTGCTTCAAGTGTTGTCTGTGGAAGTGGATTGCCACATAAATCATAAGCAGTACCACCAGCAGGATGACTTTCAAATTCAAGATTTAAATTATATTTATCAGAAACTTTCTTTAAAACGGCAACAGCACTATCAGTTATTTCTTGACCGATACCATCACCAGGAATGACTACAATTTTTTTACTCATAGATAATCTTAACCCTTCTGTTTAATGTAGTTGATGAGGCCACCAGCTTTGGCAATATCTTGAATAAAGCCAGGAAGTGGCACAGCATGGAATGTATCACCAGTTGTGAGATTTTCAATAGTACCAGTGGATAGATCAACGCGTAATTTATCGTTAGCGTGGATTTTTTCTACATCATCACCAATTTCAAGTAATGGTAAACCAGTATTGATAGCATTGCGATAGAAAATACGTGCAAAACTGCTAGCGATTACTACAGGAACACCAGAAGCTTTGATAGCGATTGGTGCGTGTTCACGAGAAGAACCACAGCCGAAGTTTTTACCGCCGACCATGATATCGCCTTCTACTACATTTTGAGCGAAAGTTTCATCGATATCTACCATACAATGACTAGCTAATTCTTTTGGATCAAAAGAGTTTAAATAACGAGCAGGGATGATTACATCTGTATCAATATTATCGCCATAACGCCAAACTTTTCCTTCTAATTTTTCAGCCATATTATTCTACCTCCTCAGGAGTTGCGATTTTTCCAAGAATTGCACTAGCTGCAGCTACATAAGGGCTAGCGAGATATACTTCACTGTCTACATGTCCCATACGACCACGGAAGTTACGATTTGTAGTGGATACGCAACGTTCGCCAGCAGTCATAATACCCATATGAGCACCAAGACAAGGTCCGCAAGTTGGTGTACTTACAGCAGCACCAGCTTCAATGAATGTATCTACATAACCATTATGAATAGCATCGAGATATACTTGTTGGCTACCAGGAATGATGATACAGCGAACATTAGGATGTACTTTATGACCTTTTAAGATAGAAGCAGCGATGGCTAAATCTTCTAAACGTCCATTAGTACAAGAGCCGATAACTACCTGATCAATAGTGATAGGTTCTTTGATGGATTCAACGCTGTGAGTATTTTCAGGAAGATGAGGAAATGCTACTACAGGTTTTAATTCAGAAAGATTGATTTCTACAGTTTGACAATAAGTAGCATCACTGTCTGCTTCAACGATTTCATATGGTTTAGTTACACGGTCTTTGATATAGTTGAGAGTTTCTTCATCTACAGGGAAGATACCATTTTTGGCACCAGCTTCAATAGCCATATTGGCAATTGTTAAACGGTCAGTCATATTGAGTTCTTTGACGCCTTCGCCAGCAAATTCTAATGCTTTATATAAAGCTCCATCTACACCGATCATGCCGATTAAAGTGAGCATAACATCTTTACCGCAGATATATTTAGGTTTTTTACCAGTGATATTGACTTTAATAGTTTCAGGAACTTTAAACCATGCTTCACCAGTAGCAAGGGCAACTCCTAAATCTGTAGAGCCTACACCTGTAGAAAAACCGCCCAAAGCTCCATATGTACAAGTATGAGAGTCTGCACCAATAGTTACCATACCAGGTGCTACAATGCCTTTTTCTGGTAAAATTACATGTTCAATACCTACACGACCAATTTCAAAGTAGTTTACAATATTGTGTTTATGTGCAAAATCTCGAACTATTTTTGCAAGTCCAGCAGATTTAATATCTTTATTTGGTGTAAAATGGTCAGGCACAAGAGCTATTTTTGTATTATCAAAAACAGGTTTGCCAATTTTTTCAAATTCTTTAATTGCAGGTGGAGCAGTTACATCATTAGCAAGTACCATATCAAGTTTGCAATTGATGAGCTGTCCAGGCTTTACCTCAGCAATTCCAGCATGTTTAGCCAAAATTTTTTCGGTCATAGTCATACCCATGAAAATCACTCCAATATCGTTTGTTTTAAGTTAACAAATTAACAATGTCATTAAAAGATATGATATTACAAGTGGAAAAATTTTGTCAAGAGTAATCTTTTTAGCTGAATTATCGAGAATATTTGATTTAAATAGTATCGTAGGAACATATTTTTTATCTTAGCATAAATCAATTAAATAAATTGATTTTCAGTATAGGAAATTTGTTTTTGCTAAAAGAATAAAAAATATCTATTTTTTACAAATATTATTATTGGAATTTGCTAATAATTATGATAAAATTTGGCTATGAATTAAAATGAAACCAATATAAAGGAGATGGTGCAATGAAGAAATATTTAAGTTCAATGTTAGTAATGATGTGTATTTTATTATCAGCGGTGGTGGCAAGTGCCGAAAAAGCGGAATGGAAGGCTGATAATTATAATATAAATAAGGTGCAAAAAATTTACGTTGAAGATGTTGTAGAAAAAGGAGATAATGTATCTTTTTCAGAGTTAGAAGATTTGAAAATTCGTCAATCTTTAGATGAAAATGAAAAATATATAAAAAAATATAGAATTGTAAATAATAAAGAAATAGCAGATGCGGTATTATCCGTGAAAATGTTATCATGGGGAACAAATAAACGCTGGGTAAATGAAGAAAAGGTTACTGAAAACCAGACTATCACGCATACAGGTAAAGATGGAAAAACTTCTTCGGTGACAATTCCAGTAACAGTGACAAAGCCAGGTTATTATTATTACACGCAGTATTTTTCAGCAAAATTTGTATTGACTGATAAAGATGGCAATATTATTTTTGAGAGAATTGACAAAAGAGAAGATGAAAAAAATGCTTATGATATGTTTAATCGAGCGGTAAAAGATTTCTATAAAGACGTCAATTCTTTAAAATAAAATGTAAATTTGTATACAAAACACTTGCAAAAAATTATGCTATATGATAAGGTATTAAACAGCAATATTAAACAATTATAAAAGTGAAATATGAAGAAAAGGAATAGTAAAAAAGTTTTTTCTTTACAGAGAGCTGTTGATTGGTGCAAAACAGTAGGAATGATTTTTTGAACTCACCTTGGAATAGCTGGCTGAACATCTTAGAATATAGATAATTAGGTTAAGTCGGTACTCGACCGTTATATTGAGTTTTAAAATGAGTGCATGTAAGATTTTTACATGAATCAGAGTGGTAACGCGTAAGTATAGCTTTCGTCTCTAAATTCTAGAGATGAAAGCTTTTTTTATTTAGAAATCTTAGAATTTGTTATTGGGGGAATACATAATGATGAATATTAATAAATACACCAAAGGTTATTTTATGCCACCAACAGTAGATATGAGCTGGACTCAAAAAGAATACGTGGATAAAGCACCAATTTGGTGTAGTGTAGACCTTAGAGATGGCAATCAATCTTTGATTATTCCTATGAGTTTGGAAGAAAAGATTGAATTTTATAAACGTCTTGTAGAAATCGGTTTTAAAGAAATTGAAGTAGGTTTCCCAGCTGCTTCTGAGACTGAATTTGAATTTTTGCGTACCTTGGTAGAACAAGATTTAATTCCTGACGATGTAACAGTACAGGTATTGACTCAAGCACGTGAACATATTATTAAAAGAACATTTGAAGCCTTAAAAGGTGTAAAAAATGCTATAGTTCATGTTTATAATTCCACTTCTGTAGCACAGCGTCAGCAAGTATTTAGAAAATCTAAAGAAGAAATCAAACAAATCGCCATTGATGGTGCAAAATTACTTAAAGATTTAACAGAACAAGCAGGGGCAAATTATCGTTTTGAATATTCTCCAGAAAGTTTCACAGGAACAGAACCAGAATTTGCTTTAGAAGTATGTAATGCTGTTTTAGATGTATGGCAACCAACAAGTGATCGAAAAGCTATCATCAATTTACCGGCAACAGTGCAGATGTCCATGCCACATGTTTATGCAAGTCAGATAGCATATATGTCTCAAAATCTTAAATATCGTGAAAATGTAGTATTATCACTTCATCCACATAATGACCGTGGTACAGGCGTTGCTGATTCTGAAATGGGCTTACTCGCTGGTGCTGACCGTATCGAAGGTACACTTTTTGGTAATGGTGAACGTACAGGTAATGCCGATATCATCACTATCGCTATGAATATGTTTGCTTTAGGCGTTGACCCTAAACTTGATTTTTCCAATATGCCAGAAATCATTGAAATGTATGAACGCGTAACTCGTATGCATGTATATGAACGTCAACCATATGCTGGTAAACTCGTATTTGCAGCATTCTCCGGTTCTCACCAAGATGCTATCGCTAAAGGCATGAAATGGCGTGAAGAAAATGATGAACCACATTGGACTGTTCCATATCTCTTGATTGATCCACAAGATGTTGGCCGTCAGTATGATGCAGATGTCATTCGCATCAATAGCCAATCTGGTAAAGGTGGCGTAGCTTATGTTATGGAACAAAAATATGGTCTTAATATGCCGAAGAAAATGCGTGAAGACTTCGGTTACTGTGTAAAAGGTGTATCTGACCATAAACATAAAGAACTCATGCCAGAAGAAATTTATCAGATTTTCCAAGATAATTATGTAAATGTTGAAGAACCATATAAATTGATTGATTTTGTTTTGAATAAACAAGCAGATGGCACATTTAAAGGTAATGTACATTTGATGGAACATGGTCATGAAGTTGTAGTAGAAACACAGGGTAATGGTCGCTTTGATGCAGCAAGTAATGCTATCCAAAAAGAATTTGGTCTTAAATACAATAACTTGATCTATAGTGAACATGCCATGGAAATCGGTGCAACTTCAAGAGCTATGGCATATGTTGGTATTACAGCAGAAGATGGTAAAACATATTGGGGTGCTGGTATGGATACAGATATCATCACTGCTTCTATAAAAGCTTTAATCAGTGCAGTTAATCGCATGGATTGATATAAGATGTAATTTTATTTGTATATATGAGTAATCTGTTAGTATAATAAATTTATTGTTTATATATTATATGTAGATAGAAAAGGTGGTTTGTTCATGAGAAGTGATTTAGTAAAAAAAGGTGCAACTCGTTCAGCACATCGTGCTTTATTTAATGCTATGGGATATAGCCCAGAAGATTTAAAAAAACCATTAGTAGGTATTGTAAATGCTTTTAATGAAATAATTCCAGGTCATATCCATTTACGCACAATTGCTGATGCTGCAAAACTCGGTGTAGCTGCTGCTGGTGGTACACCTATTGAATTCCCAGCTATCGGTGTTTGTGATGGTATAGCTATGGGACATCCTGGCATGAAATTTTCTTTAGCTAGTCGTGAATTAATTGCTGATTCTATTGAAGCTGTAGCAACAGCTCATGCTTTTGATGGTTTGGTACTCATTCCAAACTGCGATAAAATCGTTCCTGGTATGCTCATGGCAGCTGCTCGTTTGAATATCCCTTGCGTAGTAGTAAGTGGTGGCCCTATGCTTGCAGGTCGTTATCAAGGTAAAGATGTAAGCGTAAGCACAACATTTGAAGCTGCTGGTAAATTTACAGCTGGTAAAATCACAGAAGAAGAAATGCATGACTTAGAAGCAAAAGCTTGCCCAGGTTGTGGTTCTTGCTCTGGTTTATTTACAGCTAATACAATGAATACTTTAACTGAAGTATTAGGTATGGGCCTTCCTGGAAATGGTACAATTCCAGCTGCTTATACTGGTGCTAGAATTTCACTTGCTAAAAAAGCTGGTCATGTAATCATGGATTTAATTGCAAAAGATATTAAACCTCGTGATATCTTGACTCAGAAAGCTTTTGAAAATGCAATCACTGTAGATATGGGTATTGGTGGTTCTTCTAATACTGTACTTCATCTTACAGCTATTGCTCATGAAGCTGGTATTAAACTTCCAGCTCCATTATTTGATGAAATCAGTGCTAAAACACCATATATCACTAAATTAAGTCCAGCAGGTATTCACCATATGCAAGATTTAAATGAAGCTGGCGGTGTTTGTGCAGTAATGCATGAACTCAGCAAAAAAGGCCTTATTCATTTAGATGCACTCACAGTAACAGGAACTGTAGGTGATAGAATAAAAGATAGTGAAATCCAACGTCCTGATGTAATTAAAACAGTAGAAGCACCATATCGTCCAACAGGTGGTATCGCTATTTTACAGGGTAATTTAGCTCCAGATTATGCAGTAGTAAAAGCTAGTGCAGTAACAGAAGATATGCTTTGCTATAAAGGTACAGCAAAATGCTTTAATTCTGAAGAAGAAGCTATTGAAGCTATCACTGGTGGTAAAATCAAAGATGGCGATGTAGTAGTAATTCGCTATGAAGGTCCAAAAGGTGGCCCTGGTATGCGTGAAATGCTCAATCCAACTGCTGTTATCGCAGGTATGGGCTTAAAAGTAGCACTCATCACAGATGGTCGTTTCTCTGGTGCTACTCGTGGTGCTTGTATCGGTCATGTATCTCCAGAAGCTATGGCTGGCGGTCCAATCGCATATCTTGAAGATGGTGATATCATTGATATCAATATTCCAAATCGTAAATTAAACGTATTGATCAGCGATGAAGAAATGGCTAAACGTAAAGCTAACTGGGTAAAACCTGAACCAAAAGTAAAAACAGGATATCTTTCCCGTTATGCAAAACTTACAACATCTGCTAGCACAGGAGCTGTTTTAGAGTAAGTGAAAAGACAAAAAAGAATTGCTTTAATCAATGATATAACAGGCTTTGGTCGTTGTTCAGTGACGGTACAATTGCCTTTGATATCAGCATTAAAGATACAGGCTTGTCCACTGCCTACTGCTATTTTGGCAGCACATACAGGTTTTCCTGTACATTATATGGATGATTACACTAGACATATGAAAGCTCATATGGATAATTGGCAAGCATTGAATCTAGAATTTGATGGTATTTTGACAGGTTTTTTAGGTTCTAAAGACCAGATTGAGCTTGTATTAGAATTTGCAAGACGCTTTAAGAAGGAAAATACTATTTTTGTCGTTGATCCTGTGATGGGTGATGGTGGAAAATTGTATTCTTCTTATAATGAAGAACTTTGTTTAAAAATGCGACAATTATTGAATGTAGCTGATGTTTTAACGCCGAATTTAACTGAGGTTTGTCAATTATTGGATATAGCATATCCAGATAAAATGCCGACTGAAACTGAATTATTTAAGATGGCGAAAGCCATTGAAGATAAGGGTGTAAAACAGATTGTAATTACAGGTCTTGTCAATGAAGAAGAAGATAAGGTTTATAATTATATTTATGAGAGTGGAAAAAATCCTTATATGCAGTCTAATAAGCGAATACCAGAAGAACATTCAGGTACAGGGGATGCTTTTGTAGCAATTTTAACAGCTTGTTTAGTGCGTGGTGAAACTTTAATTGAAGCCGTACAAAAAGCAGCAGACTTTGTGGGAAAAGCAATGGCATATACTAATTCTTTAAAAGTGCCATGGAATTATGGTCTATGTTTTGAAGAATATTTAACTGATTTAAAATAATAAGGTATAAAATAAGCTTTAATTTTACTGAAGATTTTAATTGGTAAAATTAAAGCTTATTTATTGTTTAAGGATTGTGGATTTTTCTTATTGAAGTTTAAGATTTAAAAGGATATAATTTTTTATGTTATATTGTAACAAGGAAAAGGTGATTAAATGATATTATATACATTACATAATAATGGATATATTGATTTTAGCGAAAAAGCTAAATTATTTCCGCAAGAAAAATTCAATATGTATGTAAATCTTACTAATAGATGTAATTGCAATTGCACATTTTGTTTGCGTCATTTAAAGGAAGACCATAAATTATGGTTAAAAGAAGGTGAACCTTCTTTAGAAGAGATTAAACAAGCTTTTTTAAATGCACCTATGGAAAATGTAGCAGATATCGTCATCTGTGGTTTTGGTGAACCAACTATGAGATTAGATGATTTACTGAAATTATTGACATTTATTCGTCAGACATATCCTGATTTTAAAATCAGAATGAACACAAATGGTTTAAGTGATTTGGAATATGGCAAGAAAACAGCTGTATTGTTTAAAGGTTTGTTAGATACTATTTCTATAAGTCTAAATGAGTCTACAGCAGAAAAATATTTAGATGTTACTCGCAGTCGTTTTGGTTTAAAATCTTATAAAGCGATGCTTGATTTTGCAGTAGATTGTAAGCAATATATACCTAATGTAGTAGTAACAATTGTAGATATTATTGGCGAAACTGAAATTAATGCTTGTAAAAAAGTTTGTGAAGAGTATAACTTAAATTTACGTATTCGCCGTTATGAAGCTAATTAAATGGTGATAAAAATTAATTAATTAACAAGATAAATTTAATAAGAATGGAAGCGAATAGATAGTGGAGTCCGAAATGATGAGATTATTATGGACAGAAATCGACTTAGATGTAATTGCCAAAAATATGCAGATTATAAGAAAAATGGCAAAATCTAAAGAAGTGGCCGCTGTAATCAAGGCAGATGCTTATGGTCATGGCTCTGTGACATTAGCGAAGACTTTGTTAGATAATGGTGCTGATAGATTGGCGGTAGCACGCTTAGATGAAGCTTTAGAACTTCGCCATCAAGGTATAGTAGCACCTATATTTATTTTAGGCTATACAAATCCAATTCGAGCAAATGAAGCTATTGCTTATAATATAGATGTATGTATTTTTGATTATGAACAGGCAAAGCTTTTTTCTGAAGAAGCTGTAAAACAACAAAGTGAAGCAGTTTTTCATATTGCTATTGATAGTGGTATGCAACGCATTGGTTATCAGCCTACAAAAGAATCTGTAGAAGAAATCATTAAGATAAGTAAATTACCAAATGTAAAAATCGAAGGTATATTTACTCATTTTTGTTTGGCTGATTGTTATGATAAGACCTTTACACATACGCAATATAAACGTTTTAAATGGGTTTGTGATGAATTGGCTAAAGCTGGTGTAAAAATCAATGTACATCATTGTGCTAATAGTGCTACTATCATTGATTTACCAGAGTATCATTATGATATGGTGCGAGCTGGCGTTATTTTATATGGCATGGCACCATCAGATGAAGTGGATATCAGCAATACTGGTTTAAAACCAGCGATGAGTTTTAAATGTGAAGTAACGCATGTAAAAACCATAAAACCTGGTGATGGTGTAAGTTATGGTCATAAATTCATTGCTAAAGAAGAACGTGTAATTGCGACTATACCTGTAGGTTATGCTGATGGTTACACAAGGTTATTATCAGGAAAAGCTGAAGTATTAATTCATGGTAAACGTGCTAAAGTAGTAGGCAATATCTGCATGGATCAATGTATGGTTGATGTCACAGATATTAAAGATGTAAAAGTTGGCGATGAAGTAGTTCTCTTTGGTAAACAAGGTGAGGAATGTATCTTAGCTGATGAATTAGCTGAAAAATTAGGAACTATAAATTATGAAATCACTTGTATGATTTCACGTCGTGTACCTAGATTTTATATACAAGATAAGAAATTGAAATTCTACAAATCGTATTTGAGCGATTTAGCTATTAGTATGTATAATGTTTAAAATTTATCTAATATAAATATATAGGTAGAGTTTAGATAAATTTTATTTGTTATAAATATTTTTAGAGGAAAGAAAGTGATTATTAATGGATAGTAGTGCTTATATTGCTATAGCTGTATTTGTCATTGCCTATATGTTGATTATTTCAGAGAAAATACATCGTACTATAGTGGCTTTGACAGGTGCTATGGTCATGATTATTATGGGCATATTATCACAAGACCAAGCAATCCATCACATTGATTTTAATACGATTGGTTTGCTTACTGGTATGATGATTATGGTTAATATTACCAGTGAAACAGGGCTATTTAATTACTTAGCTATTTGGGCAGCAAAAAAAGTAAAAGCAAATCCAGTTAGACTGTTAATAGCTCTATCTGCTCTTACAGCTGTTTGTTCTGCTTTTTTAGACAATGTAACTACTGTTTTATTGACAGTGCCAGTAACTTTTAGTATTACAGCACAGCTAAAAATACCAGTACAACCATTTTTGATTGCACAGATCATGTCTTCAAATATCGGTGGTACAGCTACACTTATTGGTGATCCACCAAATATTATGATCGGTAGTGCTGTTCCCGAAATGGATTTTATGGCATTTTTGACTAATTTAGGTGATATCTGTGTTGTCATTTTTGCTATTACTATAGCTATAATCATTGCTATATATCATAAGAAATTAACAACAACAACAGCTTTACAAGAACAAGTAATGGCTATGAATGAAAAAGAAGAGTTAAAAGATACTTTATTATTGAAAAAATGTTTGATTGTATTATTTTTAACTATCATTACATTTATGTTCCATTCTCAACTTGGTTTAGAATCAGCAACTGTAGCTTTAGCAGGTGCTTCTATATTGATGTTAATCACTGTAAGTAGACGTGAAAAAAGAATTGCAAATATCTTAAGTCGTTTGGAATGGCTTGCTATTTTCTTCTTTGTGGGCTTATTCATTTTAGTTGGCGGTTTAGTAGAAACTGGCGTTATTAAAGCTATGGCTGCTGAAGCTATAAAAATAACATCTGGAAATGTTACAGCTTCCACAATGCTTATTTTATGGCTCAGTGCAATTGCTTCAGCCTTTATTGATAACATCCCATTTGTAGCTACACTCATTCCAATGATTAAAGAAATGGGTGCAATGGGTATGACAAATCTTGAACCACTTTGGTGGGCATTGTCTTTAGGTGCTTGTCTTGGTGGTAATGGTACACTTATCGGTGCAAGTGCTAACGTTGTAGTAGCTGGCATGGCAAGTGCACATGGAGAAAAATTATCTTTTGTAAGTTATTTAAAAATAGCTTTTCCACTCATGATTTTATCTATTATTGTAGCTAGTGTATATATATATATTAGATATTTATAATACTTATGAAATAAAAAATGCCTAGAAGTTATAGCTTCTAGGCATTTTTAGTTAAATTAATTTTAATCTTGAATTTTAGTCTGTAATTTATCTTTTACGGCTTCTTTAAAAGCAGTGAAAATTTGTTGTAATCTTTCTGGAGAAATGCCAGTTCCTTCAGAAATTTTAGCTAAACGTTGTTCATCAGTTAATTGACGATAATCAGCTAAATATTCACGGCGTTCTTCTTTTGTCATATTAGCTAATTTATCTCTACCAGATTGCATATATTCATCAAGGATATTTACTTCATCCTGAGTGATTTTTCCATCAGCTACTAATTGATTAGTGAATTTTGCTAAACGTTCAGATAAATCATCACGAGCTTTAGCTGGTTTCATTTTTTTAGGATCAGGTTTAGCTAAGATACGTTTTAAAGTATCTACAGGGATAGTAGTGCTTTCAGATATATCTGCTAAATTAGCACGCAAGGAGAAATATTTATGATTTTCTTGGCGGTATTGTTTAGCTTCATCGCGGTTTAATTTACGCATTTTGTCATCATATTTTTGATTGTTTTTGTAAAAACTTATGACTTCTTTTTTTAATTTAGTTGCTTGATTAGAAGAAATTGTATTATCTTTTAAAGCTTTATCGATGGATACAAAGTCTCTAGCAGCACGTTCGCGAGTGGATAAATACATCCAAGAATAATCACTTTCAAATTGTGTGCAATAATTTTGGATTTCTTCATTATGCATAAATGGTTTTGGTGGAGGTGCTGGTCTTTGTGTCAAATCAATTGGAGGAGGTGGTGGTGGTTGAGGCGGATTAGCTAGTGCTATGCCACTGAATATAACTGTACTGCAACCCGCTAAAATAGCTGCTGCAAGTTTTTTCTTTAATGTAGTTTTCATTTAAATACACATCCTTTCAAGTTGGGGAATTGTGATAAAAGTGATAAAAAAATTTATTATCTTTTATGTATATATTTAGCATATCATCAAAAGAAAATAATCATATTAAAATTTAATTAACTTTAGATTAAAAAAAAGAGCCTATATATAGGCTCTTTTGTATTTATATTTTATTTTACAACTAAAGCAGGACATGGAGCATGTTCTACTACATATTGGCTTACAGAGCCCAAAAGTACACCTTTAACAAGACCAAGTCCACGGCTACCGATTACTACTAAATCAGCTTTGATTTCATCAGCGAAATCTGTAATAGTAACAGATGGAGAACCAGTTTCTGAAGTAGTGATTACATTGATTTTTTCAGGAACTTTACTAGCAGCTTTTTCAAGTATTTCATTACCAGCTTTAGTAACTGCTTCTAAGATTGCATCAGAGAGGCAAGCATTAATTGCTAGTTGGTTGATATTTGCTACATAGAGAATATGAATATCTGAATTATATACTTCGGCAATTTTAATAGCTTCATCAATAGCTCTATCGGAAGTTTCAGAGCCATCTACTGGTACTAAAATACGTTTAATATCTGTCATAAGGAATCCCTCCAAAGATTATTTTACAATGATTATAGGACAAGTTGATTTTTCAAGAATTTGGCGACTTGTACTACCATTTAAAATACTACTAAATAAACTTAATTTACGACAACCCATAACGATTAAATCTATATTGTGAGTTTTAGTAAATTCTAATATTTTTGAAGTTGGTTGCCCACTTAGATGATGAGTGCTGATATTGATATCTGAAGGCAATAAATCTTTTGCCCTTGTAAAAATAGTCTCAACATAATGAGAAACTGAACCTGTTAATGGTGTGGCTAGCCAAGAAGAATATGTTGATTTATCATCAGTTTCTGTAGAAAAATATGTAACTAATAATAAACAAATCTGTGCTTGGTGTATTTTTGCTAAATCGGAAGCCAAAGATAAAGCTTTAAATGATTCTGCTGTGCCATTTATAGGAACTACAATGCGTTGTATATTTGGCATATTTACCACCTAATTCTTGAACTATTTGTATATATATTCTATTTCGCTAATAAAAGTGGAAATCCCTTTAATTTTACAAAATTTTTCTTAAAATAAAATCTATAAATTTATTATAGCCGTGACAAATTTATACGTTTTGACGTCTAGTTTGGAAAAAATTTTTCACTATATTTGAACATTCATCTTCAAGAACGCCGGCACGAGTTTGCACTTGATGATTTAGCCAATCATTGTTGACAATATTAAATACCGATTCACAACCACCAGCTCGCCAATCAGTTGCACCATAGACTAAACGTTTTAATCTACTAGAAAAGATAGCACCGGCACACATGGGGCAAGGTTCGATCGTTACATATAAAGTTAAATTAGAAAGTCGCCAGTTTTGAAGTTTGATGCAAGCTTGGCGAATAGCTACGATTTCTGCATGAGCAGTGGCGTCAAAAGTATTTTCACGAAGATTATGACCGCGAGCGATGATTTTGCCGTTATCATCACATATGATAGCACCTATGGGAATTTCACCAAGGGTAAAAGCTTTTTGAGCTTCTTTGAGAGCTTCTTGCATACCTTCAATGTCATTTTTTATTTGTAAACGTTCCACGATATCACCACATTTATATTTGTATTTTAACATTGTCTATACTATAATAAATAAGCTATAGTCTTGGCAAGAACAACTGACAACTAATTTGCAGTTGATTTTTGAGAAATGTTTTTTGTCTACAAATAGCAATAAACCTTGATTTTTAGGTTATTGACTTAGGCGAAAGAGTGGAGGCTTATAATGAACTGGTATCTTATGGTAATTGCCCTTTATGCTGTGTTATTGATTGCCGTTGGTGTGATCATATCACGAAAAGTAAAAGGAGCAGATGATTTCTTTGTTGGTGGACGCAAAATGGCACCATTTTTATTATTCATCACTTTAGTAGCACCAAATATCGGGGCAGGTTCTACTGTAGGTGTGGCAGGAATGGGCTTTACGTCTGGTATTTCCGCTGCCTGGTGGATTATTTCCTCAGCATTCGGGACATTTATTTTAGCTTTTCTTATTGGCCCTAAAATCTGGGAAATAGCTAAAAATCATGGTTTTTATACTTTAGGTGATTATTTAGAATATCGTTATAATCGTTATTTTAGAGGACTTATATCTTTGATGATGGCGATTGGCACTTTAGCTATTTTTGCTGGTCAATTGATGGGAATTGCTTGGATTTTATCTGTAGTGGCAGAAATTGATAAAACTACAGGTGTTTTAATCGCTTCCGTCGTAGTTGTTTTATATTTTTGTGCAGGTGGATTTTTATCAGCTGTTTATGCCAATTTAATCGAAGCAGGTGTAAAATTAATCGGTTTTATCGTAGCTGTACCACTTGTTTTATCTTTTGTAGGTGGCTTTGATGGTTTACAGGCAAAAGTCGTAGCTAATATGGCTGATGTAGCCAAATCAACAGCTTATTTTAGTTTTGACGGACTAGGTACTACAGTCATCATGGGATTTTTCTTGATGTTGATGCCATCGTTTTTCTTATCTCCTGCTCTTATCGGTAAAGTATATAGTGCTAGAGATAAAAAGACTGTACGCATCAGTACTTTTGCTTGTGGTTTAGTAATGTTATTATTCTCTGTTATTCCTGTAAGTTTAGGCATGGCAGCATATGCTATTGCTCCAGATTTACCACAGCAAGATTTGGCACTTCCTTATGTAATGAAAGAATGTATGCCATTTTGGGCTTCTGCTTTAGCTTTGGCAGCTATTTTTTCAGCAGAAATCAGTGCAGCAGATGCAGTCTTATATATGATAACAACATCTTTTACGAAGGATTTATATAAATCTTTTATTAATCCTAATGTTTCAGATGAAAGCCTGATCAAAGGCAGTAGATTTGTGACTGTAATGGCAGGTATTATTGGCATTGGTCTTGCGATTGTGTTACCAAATGTAATTTCAGCATTGTCTATTTTCTATTCTTTGATGTCTGTATCCATTACAGCACCATTATTATTTGGCTTGTTCACAAAACGCAGCAGTGCCTCAGCTGCTATAATTTCTACAATAGTAGGGATTATCGTTACTGTAGGATTAGATTTATTTAATGGTAATAAAGGCATTTGGATTTTAAATGCCCAATCTACAGCTATTATGTTGACGTTAATAATCATGTTTATCATGATGTTTGTAAGTCCAAATAAAAAAGCATTAAATAGATAATAAATTAAATAGATAATAAAAATAAAAAGCGACTTTGATAATTAACTTTAATCAAAGTCGCTTTTATTATTGTTAAAATCTTATAATATGGAAAATAAAAGGTGTTTTTTTGTTTCTTTTAAATTTTATGGAGTAATATAAATATTATTTAAAAAATATTATCTGTGGATTTTACGAGATTTATTTTATATTTACTAGCTAAAATATTATATCTAGTTTCACTATATTGCTCAAAACCTTGAATATCACTCATGCAATCAGTGAGTACGTATATTTTACGAGTTATTTCTAATTTGTCGAAATAATGTTCACAGATTTGGCGGACGCTTTCGAGTACACAATGAGATTTGGCTTCTCCTGCGATAATGATTTTGTCAAAAGAGGCAATCTCAGTGAGTAAATCTGTATTTGTATCATCGTGCATGGAATATTCTGGTTTAATGATACCATACATTTCAGAAAGTGGATTTTGTCCTTTATTGATTTTGACTAAAGGAATGTTTTGAGCTAAGGATATAAAATGAATGATGTTGCTAAATTGATTTTCTAGTGTAGCTCCCATGGTGCCATTTAGACAATGATAAGGCCATATACATAATTGTTTATCGGCTTTTTCTAAATGACGAACATAATTTTTGCTAAGTGCTGGATCAATAGTCGCTTTCCATTTTCCTTCGGTTAAATCAGATGCCTTGATGATGGTATAAGGAGCTGGGTGATTGCCTTCGATATCCACCCACCAACAAGGATGGAAGATTTGCTTTGGTTCATGTGTATCTAGGGAAACAATGATTTTGGATAATTTATCCATATGTTTATAGAGAAATTGACTTAAGCGAATTACATCTTCTTTAGCTCCAGGAACACCTAATGCTCCATTATCCATAAAATCTGTTTGAATATCCACGCCTAAAAATAAAACTTTAGATTTATTTTTATCAATATAAGGAGTCGGTTCTTGTCCTGCCCATTTGAGAATTTGATTTAATGGTAAAGGGTTAATCAATTGTCCAACAGAATCCTTATCAAAGATATGGTAAAATGGTATTTGCAAAAAAATCACCTCTTCTATATTTTATAAAACAAAAGCTCAGGATTTCCTGAGCTTTTGTTTTATCTATGCTAATTTTTATGATTTACCAATGATATTTTTCGCCACGGCTGATTTTAAACGCACGATAAATCTGTTCTACGAGCAAAAGTCGTATCATTTGATGTGTAAATGTCATTCGTGAGAAGGAAATACGTTCATCAGCACGTTTTCGAACTTCTTCAGATAAACCAAAAGCTCCTCCGATTAAAAAGGTTATATGGCTTTGTCCTGATAAAGTGAGTTTATCAATTTTTGCCGATAATTCTTCTGAAGAAATATCTTTGCCAAAAACATCAAGTACAATTAAATAACTATTTGCTGGGACTTTTTTTAATAGACGTTCTCCTTCAGCTGTCAATGTAGCTTTTTTTTCAGCTGGAGATGGATTGTCTTTCATTTTTTCTTCGTTGATTTCAATGAATTCTAATTGAGTAAATGGTTTTAAGCGTTTTACAAATTCATTGATACCATCTCTTAAATATTTTTCTTTAATTTTACCTGAAGCAACAATAGATATTTTCATGATTAATTATTTGTTGGCGTTTCAGCTAATGTGACTGAAACATCGCCAACTTGTCCATTTCTTGAGATTGTGAGGGTGATAGTATCACCGACTTTGTGTTCTGCTATCATACCGCGTAAATCAGCTACAGTGTTAGTTTCTTTGCCATCTATTTTTAAGATTAGATCGCGTTGTCTAATACCAGCTTGATCAGCAGGACTGCCAAGTTCTACTTGCATTACAATGACCCCAGCGTCAACATTTAATTTGTAGCCAGCTTGAGCAGCTGTTTGTTTATCGAGTACACCTACACCGAGATATGGATAAGTTACATGACCTTTATCGATTAATTCATCAATAATAGGTTTAGCTGTATTGATAGGAATAGCAAAACCGATACCTTCAACACCAGTTGCGGCAAGTTTGGCACTGTTGATACCGATTACTTGACCGTCAGCATTTACAAGTGCTCCGCCAGAGTTACCAGGATTGATGGCAGCATCAGTTTGTAAAAGTTTTAAGCGATTATCGCCAATATTTAATGTACGATTTAAAGCACTGATTACACCAGCAGTTACACTACCTTGAAATTCTAGACCTAAAGGATTGCCAATAGCGATAGCTGGTTCACCAACCATGATATCATCAGAATCGCCAAATTCAGCAGTTGGCAAATCAGTAGCATCGACTTTGATTACAGCTAAGTCTGAATAAGGATCAGCACCGATTAGTGTAGCAGAAAGTGTTCTACCGTCAGCAAGAGCAACAGTGATATCTTTAGCTCCTTCAATTACATGGTTATTCGTTACGATATAACCATCACTTCTGAAAATAACGCCAGAACCTGTACCTTTATCAATTTCAACTTGACGGTTGAACCAATCACGTGCAACAGCTTTATTAGTGATACCAACAACAGCCGGCCCTACTTTTTTAGCTGCTTGAACTATAGGGGTATTGCGGGCATCAGAGGCTGGAGCAGATGGTTTTTCACTAGAAGAAGCTACAGTTGAAGATGAAGAAGTAGCACTTTGTTCATTATTACTACAACCACCAAGCAAAACACTCATGGAAATAAGGCAAATGCCTAAAATAGAAAGTGGAGAACGCATAAAAAAACCTCCTTATTTGATTTTATTTAAATATAGATAGAAATTTAAATATTAATTTTTAATACTTAGTATTCTATCTGGTGACGCTACATGTAGAGATATATCATCTAAATTATTTTCTTGAAAAATCTGTTTAATTGTATTTAAAGCAATATCAGGAGTATTATTTTGTTCACTGAGATGAGCCAAAATTATCTGTTGAGGCTTAGCTTGAAGTTTATTGATAGTAAAACCAGCATCAACATTAGATAAATGACCTTTAGTGCTTAAAATACGCTTTTTTAATGACCATGGATATTGACCATTTTGCAGTAATTTTAGATCATGATTAGCTTCTAATATGATGGTGTTAGAATTTTCAAGGGCATTTTGTACAGTTTCACTGACAAAGCCTAAATCAGTAGCTAGGGTGATTTTTTCAGTTACTTTTTTTGTGGTAGAGCTATATTTAGAAATATTATAGCCTACAGGATCAATAGCATCATGAGAAGTAGCAAAAGCATTAATATTTAAATTGCCAATATTTATATCATCTGAAAGTAAAGGATGAAAATGTTTTAAATTTATATCTGTAAATTTTTGTGTAGAGGCAATTTGCTTCAAAGTATTGATTTTGCCATAGATAGGAAGACTGTAATTTTTAGTTAAAGTCTTTAAACCGCGAATATGGTCGATATGTTCATGAGTTATAAAGATACCATCTAAATCTTCAATATTTAAATGTAGCTGTGCTAAAGCTTGTTTTAATTTACGGGTGCTTATACCCATATCAATTAAGATGGCATTATTATCATCATGGATTAAAGTACAATTGCCACGGCTACCACTAGCTAAGACAGATATGTTCATAAAATAAAAAACCTCATTTCTGATTTTTATTGATTATATGTGTATATAGCCTTAGCCGTCAAGTAATATGATTAGTATATTACTAGGATAAGAAAAATACAATATAAAAAGCCACAGAAAACTGTGGCTTTAGATTAAATTTTAATTAAAATTAATTGAATTAACTAACTTTAGCTTTGCTATTTAATTTAGCTTTACATTCTGCACAAGTGCCATAGAAGTAAAATTGATGACGATGAACATCATAAGAAGATTGACTGGCAACTTCTTCTACACATTTAGCAAAATCGATCATGATATCATCAACTCTGCCACATTCAGTACAGCAGATATGAGCATGAGAGCTAGTGTTTGCATCATAGCGGAAAGAATCTTCACCGACATTTAAGATATTGATTAATCCAATTTCGTGTAAAATATCAACAGTTTTGTAAATAGTAGCCAAACTCATTGTAGGGTAATAAGGTTGCAATTTATTAAATATCATTTCAGCATTAGGATGTGCTTTCGTGTTGCATAATGCGTTATAGATTGCCAAACGTTGTGGCGTTACTTTGAAACCTTTTTTTCTTAAGAGCTCAGTCACTTTTTTATTATCTAACATGGCTGTATCGCCCCTTCCAAAAATAGTTATTAATAATAATTGTTATTAAAATAGAAAAATTATCCAAAAACTATAATTTTATTCTAAAAGAAAAATAAAGCATTGTCAATAGATATAAGCGTTATAGATAAGCTTTTAGGAAATTTTTAATCAAAATAATAAGAAAAAATAATTAAACAGTTAAGAAATCCAGTTTATAAGGTAGAAATAATTATATAATATATGTAAACTGTCTCTTTTAAAATTTTTGTTATCTATGATATAATTTAAAAATAATGTAAAAATATAATAATATCAATGATTTTTATAGATTAATTGATTATTTGTATATGTATTTTTCATATTATAATTACAATATTATGAAGGGAATGATAATATTGCCAATGATGTTTACCATGATGACAGCTCTAGTAATGGTCATTATATCAGTTTTAGGCTTTTTTTTAGCTAGTGAATATTTTGCCAAAGATGTTCGTAAATCTGCACGTAAAAAATTGATATTTATTAATATAATAATCATTATAGGTTTTGTAGTATTATATCCTAAATTATTAGATTTTAGTTATGCAGCTATTTTAGGTGAAATAGTCGTAATGTGGTATGTACTACAAGTTTTTTTGATTATTTTAGGGATTTTAGTAAAAATTTTCCGATTGATATATGAAAAATCTCGTCATCAAGAAATCGATGAAAGTAAACGTCGCTTTTTGCGTGGTGTTATTTGGGTACCAGCGATTTCTGCTACATTATATGGGGGTTTATATGAAAGTCGTCATATAGAATTTGTAGAGCAAGATATTAATTGCAAGGATTTTCCTAAATTAAATGGTATAAAAATAGCTCATTTAACAGATGTGCATTTGGGTAATTTCTTTTCAGTTAAACAATTTTATGAAGTTTTAAATCAGATAGCACATAAAAGTCCAGATATGCTTGTGATTACAGGCGATGTTTTTGATAATGGCAAGATAAATGATGAAGCGATAAAGATTTTAAATGCCTTTACACCGTATTTTCCTTTTGGTGTTTATTTTTGTTGGGGAAATCATGAACATATGCGAGGTATAGAGCATTTAAAGGAAGCTTTGAGCAAGACGAATATTAAAGTCTTAAACAATGAGTCCATAAAGATTTTAAGCGGTGATAAACCTTTATATCTTTTGGGTGTTGATTATGTAGATGAACGAGGCGGACAAGATGCCGCTAATATGCGAGAACAATATTTACAAAAGGCTTTGACTGATGTACCAGAAAGTGCTTATAAAATTTTATTAGCACATCATTCAATTTTTATAGATGAAGCTTTTAAACACAATATAAATTTGACTTTGACAGGTCATACTCATGGGGGACAATTTGCTTTTTTAGGTATACCGATTATTCCTATGTTTAAATATATGCGTGGTAGATTTGAGCAAAATAATTCTATAGGTTATGTCAGCAGTGGTGCAGGCAGTTGGTTCCCTTACCGCATTGGTTGTCCACCAGAAGTGACATTCTTTAATTTTAAAGCTTAATCGTTTAAATTTATTTTATTATATTTTGATGATTTTGGGGTGATATGATGAATGATATAGCAAAGATGCAAGACCTTTGGCAGGAAATGAGTTCTTGGATGACAACATATATGAAATCATTTTATTCGCCAGAAGCAGCAAAGACAGCAAAATCTCATTTGGAGATAAAATCGGCCAAAACGATATTTTTTGACGATGCTCAAATCGTGGATGGCATAATATTAAAAGAAAAACATACATGGATGGTTGTAAAAAACTGTGAAAATCTGGCTAAACATTTGAATCTAAATGAACATGATAGCTTTTTGGCTAAGATGATCGGTTTATTCCATGATGTAGGTCGCTTCTATCAGTTCACAGTATATCGTACTTTTAATGATGCTTTATCTGAAAATCATGCTAAATTGGGCTTAAAAGTCATCAAAGATTTACCTTTTATGGCCAAATTAGATGAAGAAGATTTAGCGACTTTAAAATTTGCCATAGGCAATCACAATGCAAAAGAGATAGCACCTACAGAAAATCAAAGACATTTAGCTTTTGCTAAATTAATTCGCGATGCTGATAAAATAGATATTTATCGTGTGTTAAAACCATTTTTAGGGCCTACAGATGGAACAGGTTGTAGCCCTGATTTTGTGGATTTATTTGTAGCAGGCAAACAATGTGATTATACAAAAATGAGAACGCAAGATGATAGAAAACTTGTGCGTTTAATGTGGGTATATGATGTGTATTTTGCATGGTCTTTACAGCAGATTGTAGAGCAAAATTATATCGAAGATATAATCAATAATTTAGTTCAAGATGAAAAGATGATGCAAGGCATTAACCGTTTGCGTAATTATATTCAAGAAAAACTACAAACAAAAGATGTTTGGCAAGGTTAAAGCTGACAAATAATAGTTTATCATGATATCATATAAGATAAATTATAATTTGAAAAAAGAAGGGGAAAAAATAATGGCAGAATTAATGGCTTCCAATTTTGTGCATAACGCTATTGATGAAGATTTAAGAGAGGGAAAATACACTGAAGGAATACATACACGTTTTCCTCCAGAACCAAATGGATATTTACATATTGGACATGCAAAATCCATATGCTTAAATTTTGGTACAGCTCAAAAATATAATGGTCTTTGTAACCTTCGCTTTGACGATACTAATCCGACAAAAGAAGATGTGGAATATGTAGATTCTATCCAAGAAGATGTAAAATGGTTAGGTTTTTCATGGAAAGATAGAAAATACTATGCTTCTGATTATTTTGGTAAACTCTATGATTATGCTATAGAATTAATCAAAAGAGGCAAGGCTTATGTAGATGATTTGACAGCAGATGAAATCCGTCAATATCGTGGTAATTTGACTGAACCAGGTAAAGAATCTCCATATCGTAACCGCAGTGTAGAAGAAAATTTAGATTTATTTACACGCATGAAAAATGGTGAATTTGCTGATGGTGAAAAAGTTTTACGTGCTAAAATCGATATGGCTTCACCTAATATCACTATGCGTGATCCAGTTATCTATCGTATAGCACATATCACTCATCATCGTACAGGTGATACATGGTGCATCTATCCAATGTATGACTTTGCTCATCCATTATCCGATGCTATCGAAGGTATTACACATTCTATCTGTACATTGGAATTTGAAGATCATCGTCCACTTTATGATTGGCTTTTAGACAGTCTTGGTTTTGATGTAAATACTCGTCCTCGTCAGATTGAGTTTGCTCGTTTGAATATCACTAAAATGGTTATGAGTAAACGTAAACTCCGTCAATTAGTAGAAGGCGGTTATGTATCTGGTTGGGATGATCCACGTATGCCTACTATCTCTGGTCTTCGCCGTCGTGGTTATACAGCAGCTGCAATTCGCGATTTTTGTGAACGCATTGGTGTAGCCAAAGCTAATAGCTTAGTAGATGTAGCTATGCTTGAACATTGCGTGCGTGAAGATTTAAACGCTCATGCAAATCGTGTCATGGCAGTGCTTGATCCTATCAAAGTAGTGATCACAAATTATCCTGAAGGCAAAACAGAAATGCTTGCTTGTGAAAATTTACCAACTACAGATGCTAAACATTATATGCCATTTAGCCGTGAAATCTATATTGAACGTGAAGACTTCATGGAAGAAGCACCAAAGAAATTCTTCCGCTTGAAACCAGAAGGCGAAGTTCGTTTGAAAAATGCTTATATCATCAAATGTGAAGAAGTCATAAAAGACGAACAGGGCAATATCGTAGAACTTCATTGTTCCTATGATCCAGATTCCAAAACTGGTGGTAAGACAGCAGGACGCAAAATCAAAGGTACTATTCATTGGGTAAATGCTGCTACAGCATTAGATGCACAAGTTCGCCTCTATGATTATTTATTAAAAGATGAAGAAGGCTCTGTAAATGGAGATTTCATCGCTTCTCTAAATCCAGATTCTTTAGTAGTATTAAATAATTGTAAGGTAGAACCAAGTGTAAAATGGGCAGCACCTGGTACAAAATTCCAGTTCTTACGTCAGGGATATTTCTGCGTGGATAAAGATAGCACAATGGATAATCTAGTATTCAATCGTGTAGTAGGTCTTCGCGATACATGGTCTAAAGTTGCTAAAAAAGGTTAATAATTAATTGCAAATTATTTATTTAATATAGATAGAGATAATAAAAAGGGAAAATAAAAAATAAAGTGAGGTTTATTCATGGATTCAACAGCTTGGATTGCACTAGCCATCTTCATGGTAGTGTATGTGTTCATCGTATCGGAGAAAATTCACCGAACTGTAATTGCCCTAACTGGTGCAATGCTCATGATTGTATGTGGTATCTTGACTCAAGATATGGCTATTCACCATATCGACTTTAATACTATCGGTCTTTTAGCAGGTATGATGGTAGTCGTAAATATCACAGGTGAGACTGGTTTATTTAATTATTTAGCTGTTTGGGCAGCCAAAAAAGTAAAAGCACAGCCTTTAAAATTATTAGTAGCATTATCTTTTTTAACAGCAATATGCTCTGCCTTTTTGGATAATGTAACAACAGTATTATTGACAGTGCCACTTACTTTCAGTATTACGAGGCAATTAAATGTACCAGTAAAACCATTTTTAGTAGCTCAAATTTTAGCTTCTAATATCGGTGGTACATCAACACTTATCGGTGACCCACCAAATATCATGATTGGTAGTGCCGTACCAGAAATGGACTTTATGGCATTCTTAGTTAATTTGTCTGGTGTATGTATCGTTACTTTTATTATTACAATTGCGATATTATTATTCCTCTATCGTAAACAATTAGTTACAACAGATGAATTAAGAGCAAAAGTAATGGCAATGGACGAACGCAAAGAAATAAAAGATGCGACATTGCTCAAAAAATGTTTAGTAGTACTAGCTTTGATCATCATTACATTTACAATGCATTCACAATTGCATTTAGAATCAGCAACAGTAGCATTAACTGGTGCATGTATATTGATGCTCATAAGTATAGCTAGATATGAAAAGAAAATTGCCAATGTATTAAGTCATATAGAATGGCTTGCAATATTCTTCTTTGCCGGATTATTCATCTTAGTAGGTGGCTTAGTAGAAACAGGAGTAATAAAATTATTAGCACAAAAAGTATTAGAAGTAACAGCAGGAGATTTAACAAGCACAACAATGCTTATTCTATGGCTAAGTGCAATAGCTTCTGCATTTATAGATAATATACCATTTGTAGCAACACTCATACCGATGATCAAAGATATGGGTGCAATGGGAATGACAAATCTTGAACCATTATGGTGGGCATTATCCTTAGGTGCATGTCTAGGTGGAAATGGAACACTAATAGGTGCAAGTGCCAACGTAGTAGTAGCAAGTATGGCAGCAATCCATGGAGAAAAAATTTCTTTTGGTAAATACTTTATGGTAGCTTTCCCAATTATGATTTTATCTATTATCATAAGTAGCATTTACTTATACTTATTCTATCTATAATTTAATAAAAATTTTAAAATAAAAAGCCGTTTTTCTAGGTTAAATGATAATAACTTAGAAAACGGCTTTTTATGTTCATTTTTCTTTTATATAAAAGAAAAACGAACCAAAAAGAAAACTACCCGCTCACGCGTTTTTTACTTTGGTAAAGATAAAAATATGTCAACAACGTTCTAAACTCGCTTGGCTCAAACAGTAGAACTAAAACCGTAGCCATATTTTTATCTTTACCAATAGCCTATGGCTACCGTAAAAAAAGCTGAAATGCGGGAAATGTTTGGTATTATATTTTTCCGCATTATAAAATTTTAGTGGTAACCGGAGGTTATTGAAAAAAATTATCACTGAATACGGTTTTAGTCTGAATGTCTGAGCGTAGCGAGTTTCTAAGCGTTGTATGAAGTGATAATTTTTTTCAAAGCTAAAATTTTATCTGCGGTGGTTTCTTTGGTTCGTTTCTTTGCCATTAAAGAAATGAACAACTCTCTGTCATCAAAGAAATGAACAAATAATTAGATATTACTGTGTTTTACGGAGTCAAAAGTATCTGTGATTTCTTTGGCTGGTGCTTTATCGAGTTTACTACCGATGATGATAGCTAAAGAGGATAAGATGAAGCCAGGAACGATTTCATAGAGCTGGAGGATTGGATATACAGTGGCGATATCCATTTGAGTGATTTGTTTCCAGATAAGAACAGTGATACCACCGACGATCATACCCGCTAAGATACCATTTCTTGTAGTGCGACGCCAGAAGAGAGAGAATAATAAAGCAGGGCCAAAAGTAGCACCAAAGCCTGCCCAAGCGTAAGCAACGATATTTAAAATGGAGTTGTTAGGATCAAGTCCAAGAGCTATAGCTATCAAAGCGATACCGATGACGGATAGACGAGTGACAAGCACTAATTCACGAGGATTGATATCTTTGTGAATGAATTGTTTGTATAAATCTTGAGCTACAGCAGAAGCACCTACTAATAATTGAGCAGAAGCTGTACTCATGATAGCTGCAAGCACGGCAGAGAGGATGATACCAGCCCAAAATGGACTAAATAAATGATCAGTCATAACGAGAAAGACTGTTTCAGAATTTGCTCCATTGAGTGGAGTTGTCAAATAAACACTACCGACCATACCAACACATACAGCAGCAGTGAGCGAGATCACTACCCATGTCATAGCGATACGAGTAGCTTTTTTTAATTCGCCAGAAGAGGTGATGGCCATGAAACGCACTAAAATATGTGGTTGACCAAAATAGCCAAGTCCCCAAGCGAGTAGAGAAATTAATTCTAATACAGTAGTATAAGAACCATCAGGTTTAGTTAGTGGATTGAAAAATTCAGGATTAGTGATATTGATAGCAGTATATGTATCAGCAAAACCCCCTAGTGTAAAAGAAGCGGCAATAGGTACGATTAAAATAGCAAAAAACATCATTACCCCTTGAATGAAATCAGTCCAACAAACTGCTAAAAATCCCCCTACAAAAGTATAAAAGACGATAACAAAAGCTCCCAGACAAAGTGCATATTCATAAGGAATGCCAAAGATTGTATTGAATAATTTTCCGCCAGCTACAAAACCAGATGAAGTGTAGATAATGAAGAAAATCAAAATAAATATGGCCATGACTACACGAATTAAAGGACTTTTATCATGGTAGCGATTTTGTAAAAAATCTGGTAGGGTGAGCGAATTATTGGCAAGCTCGGTGTATTTACGCAAGCGACGAGCGACAAACTGCCAATTTGCCCATGTGCCAAGAGCAAGACCTATGGCAATCCAGCCAGCATTTAAACCTGCAAGATAGGCAAATCCAGGAAGACCCATGAGCATCCAACCACTCATATCAGAGGCTTCAGCACTCATCGAAGTTACCCAAGCACCTAATTTTCTGCCACCTAAGATATAATCTGACATATTATGAGTGCGATAATAAAAATAAACGCCGATTGCCATCATAAACAGCAAATACAGTAAAAAAGCGATAATAATAGATATATTATCAGACATAAAAACCCTCCTATTTAGTTTTTTATTTTTAATTATAATTATATGGTTAATATTTTATCATGATAAACAAATTATGTACATATGTAAATTTGTATACTACAAATAATACAAATAAAAGCAAAATAATAAAAGAAGATAAAATAATAGGCAAAATTGATTTTGAGATTGTATACAAAATTTTTTTTGATTTTTAATTGACAAATGTAGTGTCCAGTCATATAATAAAAAACATCGACGAGGATGTACATCAAAAGAAAAAAATAAATTCGTTGATATTATCTTGTAATAATAATTTAATAGCAAAATAAGACAAAGACGTCTTGTTAAAAGATATACGAAATAGTATATCCTTTGACAAGGCGTTTTTTACTTTTCAGCAATTATTATACATTTTTGGCTTATTTTGTGATGAAGAAAGGGTGTAGTTTATGAAAAGATTGGCATCTATATTGTCTATGACTGCTATATTCATGGCATTGATGGCGTCTATGGTTTTCGCTGCTGATGATACTGCAGCAGCAATCGATACAGGTGATACAGCATGGGTTTTAATTAGTGCAGCACTTGTATTCCTCATGACACCAGGTCTTGCATTTTTCTATGGTGGTATGGTAAGAAGTAAAAACGTATTGAGTACCATAATGCACAGTTTCTTCATTGTAGCAATGATTTCTGTAGAATGGGTTATTATTGGTTATGCAATGACTTTTGGCAGTGATATTGGTGGATTTATCGGTAGCTTAGACAAAGTTGGTTTAACTGGTGTTGGCTTACAGGTAATGGAAAATGGTACTATTCCTGAACTTGCTTTCGTAGCTTTTCAGTGTATGTTTGCTGTTATCACACCTGCACTCATTACTGGTGCTTTTGCAGAAAGAATGAAATTCGGTGCTTTCGTAGTATTTATCTTATTATGGGCAATCTTCATTTATAACCCTATGGCTCATTGGGTTTGGGGCGGCGGTTTCTTAGCAAAACTCGGTGCTTTAGACTTTGCCGGTGGTTTAGTAATTCATATTTTATCTGGTGTATCTGGTCTTACAATTTGTATCTTACTTGGTAAACGTCATGGTTATGGCAAAGTTCCAATGCTTCCACATCATTTACCAATGACTGTACTTGGTGCAGCACTTTTATGGTTTGGTTGGTTCGGTTTCAATGCAGGTTCTGCACTTGGTGCCAACGGTTTAGCAGCAAATGCATTCGTTACTACACAGGCAGCAGCAGCTATGGCAACTGTATCTTGGGTAGCATGTGAATGGATGCATCATGGCAAACCTACTATCTTAGGTGCAGCTTCTGGTTGCGTAGCTGGTCTTGTAGCTATTACTCCAGCAGCAGGCTTCGTTGCTCCACTTCCAGCTGTTATCATTGGTTTAATCGGTGGCGTTGTTTGTTACTTCGCTGTAGCTGTAGTAAAAGAAAAATTCGGTTATGATGATTCTTTAGATGCTTTTGGTGTTCATGGCGTTGGTGGTACATGGGGTGCTATCGCTACTGGTTTATGGTGCTCTACAGATATCAACCCAGCAGGTGCAGATGGTTTATTCTATGGCAGTGCTGATACATTAATCGCTCAATTAATCTCTATAGTAGTAGCTTATGTACTCGCTATTGTAGGTTCCTATATCTTATTCAAAATTGTTAGCTGCTTTATGCAGGTTCGTGCAAGCGAAAACGAAGAAATCTCCGGTATCGATATCTCCGAACATGGTGAACGTGCATACAATCAGTCCATCATGAGTGCGAATACTTTGCTTTCCAGTGAAGCAGAAGCATTTGCTAGTGAAAATTTTACAAAACCTGTTGATTTAAAATAATAAGTAAAATTTTTAAGGTTTTAGTGGTATTATTATAAGAAAAAGAATTTTCATTAGTAAGGGGTAGATTTTATGCGAAAAATAACGAAAGTAGAAATAATAACTCGTGCTAGTAAATTGGAAGAATTGAAAGAAGCCTTAAATAAAATAGGTGTACAAGGTATGACTGTAAGTCAAGTATATGGCTGTGGTTTACAAAAAGGTCATACTGAAGTATATCGTGGCAAACAATATAGCGTAAATCTTGTACCAAAAGTAAAGGTTGAAACAATTATTTGTGCGGTGCCTGTTGAATTAGTTTTAGAAACAGCTCGTAAAGCCTTACAGACAGGTCATATAGGTGATGGTAAAATCTTTGTATACGATGTAGAAAACGCTATGCGTATTCGTACAGGTACAATGGGCGATAAAGCCATCACAGATGATGAGGCATGATAAATTTCCTTCATTATAATAAATATATTATCTAAATAGAATAATATACTATATGATGAGAGAAATATCTTTATACACAACAAGGAATATCTTGATTTAATAAAGATATTCCTTGGACATTTTTTTAGCTTATTAAATAACTTATAAATACTAGAAAAAAAGAAGTTAGGCTTGCCTAACTTCTTTTTTTATCTAATATACAGTAAAAATAAATATATTCTATGTTATAATAATGTATAATATATTATCAAGATTGAGGTGTAGCTTATGTCTTTAACTGATAAAGAAATTATGGATGGCGTATTAGCTGAATTTGCTAATTTGGCAGCTATTCCACGTAAATCAAATCATGAAGAAGCAGTAAGTAATTTTTTGAAAGAACGTGCATTATCTTTTGGCTGTAAAGTAATTCAAGATGAAAAATTTAATTTAATCATTGATAAAGAAGCAGCAAAAGGCTGTGAAGATTGGCCACGCGTAATTGTTCAAGGTCATATGGATATGGTATGCGTAGCAACTGAAGGGGTAGAATATGATCCACTCACAAGCCCTATTAAGATCATCAATGATGGTGAATTTTTACGTGCTGATGGTACTAGCCTTGGTGCCGATGATGGTATCGGTGTAGCAGCAGCTATGTATTTATTACAGCAGGATTTCAATCATGGCCCTATTCGTGCTATTTTTACTGTAGACGAAGAACAGGGAATGACTGGAGCGAAAGAGTTAGATTCTAAATATTTATTAGATGCAAAATATCTTATAAACTGCGATTCTGAAGCTTTTGATTATTGTGAGCCGCATACTTGTGATTTTAATCATGAGTTAGGCGAACAAAATAGTCAGCGTATATAGAA